>JAGPUU010000024.1 GCA_018067325.1 Amphritea sp. | reverse complement strand
TATCTATATCTTCTACTCTATCCGGAGAGGTGTAACACCCGAAATTAATGCGATAGGAACGATGGTGCTGGTCGTTTCTCTGATTATGCTAATCGCAGCACAAGTCTTGTTGCGAGGGGGCAGTAAGAAAAGCACCTGAGTACGGTAATATTTTATTAGGAGGATAAACAAATGTTACAAAACTGTATTGCGTTTATTACAGCAGCGGGGTCAGGTATTGGGAAGTCTGGTGCTGAAGCGTTGGGTCGTGAAGGCGCAACTGTCATCGTTACTGATCTTAATGCTGACTTGGCTGAAGCGACCGCGAAGGTGATTTGCGATGCTGGTGGCATGGCTGAAAGTTATGCTCTGGACGTGACAAGTGACGAAGCAATTAGTGAATTAATTGCACTGGTTGTGGAGAAGCATGGCCAGATCAATGTTCTGCATTCACATGCAGGTATTCAGGTCGAAGGTACGCTGGAGCAGACTACGCCAGCTCAGATGGACGCATCATGGGCTTTGAATGTCCGTGCGCATTTTGTCTTAGCACGCGAAACTATGCCACATATGAAAAAACAGGGTGGAGGGAGTGTGATTATCACATCGTCCAATTCTGGGGTTCAATATGATCGTGAAATGATCGCTTATTGCACGACAAAGCATGCTGTTGTGGCTATGACGAAGCAGATGGCGGCTGACTATGCCAAATACAACATTCGTTTCAATGCGCTGTGCCCAGGGTTTATCGATACTCCCTTTAATGCAGGTTTTGAAAATCAGTTGGGTGGGCGTGAGCAACTTGAAAGCTATATTGCAAAAGAGATTCCAATGTCTCGATGGGGTACATCTGAAGAAATTGCAGATGGCATTGTCTATCTGGCATCGGATCGGTCATCGTTTATGACAGGGCAAACCCTGGTTATAGATGGTGGAGAAATGCTGTAGGAATAGATGAATTACTGCATTCTAATGGCTAGCTAATCCACAGTGTTTTGTTAGGTAGCCATTAGTAATTGAGCATCTTAAGACATCGCGTATCGGATTGTATAAGGAGCTGAAAATCTGCAGTACGTAGCGCATGATATTCCAACCTGGAAAAATTTTAATGGCCCGGATCCTTGGCGCATCAGAATGAAAAACCTGACGACCTTTTATTAATCAAAGTTAAATAATTATCTGTATTACGGCTAATAAAAAGAGTCTCTTTTTTGATACAACAATTCCTAATTTTATTAATGAATATTGGTTGTAAAACTTACCATTAATAAAATAAAAGTAAATTGTGGTGGTTCCTAAACTTATGCAAATATCAGGTAAATAATATCGGGAAATGGCTGGCGTCAGTGGTTCAGGCTGATCGTGTTAGATGCGACGAGTCTGGCAGTTTTAATACCTGAGCTTGCCATTATTCTAAATAAAAATTAGTCAGGTACTTAGCGTGAAAAATTTTGAGTATTATTCGAATATCGCCAATCAGTTACAGCTACCCAATCAATGTTTTATTGATGGTGGCTTTCGACCGGCAACTTCTGGAAAGACAATGCCTTCGGTCAATCCAGCTAACGGAGAAATACTGACAGAGGTCGCTGCTGGAGATGAGGCTGACGTTAATGCAGCGGTAGCGAATGCTAGGGTAGTATTTGAATCTGGTATCTGGTCTTTAATGCATCCTTCTGAACGCAAACAGCATCTGTTGCAGTTTGCCGAGCTGATTAGGGATAACCTCGAAGAGTTGTCTGTTCTTGAAAGCTTGGAAAGCGGCAAGCCGGTTAGTGACTGTCTGAATATTGACGTACCCGAAACAGCAAAATGTATTGCTTGGCATGCTGAAGCCCAAGATAAGCTATACGATCAGGTTTCTCCTTCCGGTAGCGAAGCATTGGGTCTGATTGTTCGTGAGCCTATTGGTGTAGCAGCGCTTGTGCTGCCATGGAATTTCCCTCTGGTTATGGCTGCCTGGAAGCTTGGCCCAGCCCTGGCTACCGGTAATTCGGTGGTTGTTAAACCCTCTGAACTGACGAGTATGACCGCGTTACGGTTAGCTGAGTTGGCCGTTGAGGCTGGTATTCCCAAAGGAGTATTCAATGTAGTTACCGGTACGGGAGCTATGGCTGGAAAACCGTTAGGTCTGCACCCTCAGGTTGATATTGTTTCCTTTACCGGCTCCACTGCGACTGGACGGTTGTTCCTGGAGTATTCAGCGAAAAGTAATATGAAACGAGTGGTTCTTGAGACAGGGGGCAAGAGTCCTTGTGTTGTGCTTGACGATGCGGATCTGGATCGTGTTGCAGAGCATCAGGCATACAGTTTTATGGGCAACATGGGGCAAACCTGTACCGCTAATACGCGTCTGATTGTGCATGAATCCCTTAAAGATGCACTGCTTGAAAAAATCATTGGTCATTGCAAAGCCTGGAAAATAGGAAACCCATTGGATCCTGATACTTGCTTAGGAGCCTTGATTGGCAAAGAGCACTTTGACAAAGTGGCAGGCTTTATTCAAAAGGGCCAGGAAGAAGGGGCAAAGCTCCTCTACGGCGGGTATGCGGTTGAGGGTGATGGTTATTATCTTTCTCCTGCTATTTTTGATGGCGTCGATAACACCATGTCTATAGCCCAGGATGAGATTTTCGGGCCAGTGCTATCAGTGATTACTTTCAGTAATGATGATCAAGCCGTCGCGCTGGCGAATGACACAGACTATGGATTGGCGGCGTCGCTGTTTACCCGGGATCTGACCCGGGCCCATCGTTTAGCACGACGTATCAAAGCGGGGACTGTATCTGTGAATAGCTACAGTGAAGGTGATCTTTCAACACCCTTTGGTGGTTATAAACTCTCTGGATTTGGCGGTAAAGATAACGGTATTCAGGCACATGAACAATATACCGAGCAAAAAACCATTTGGGTTGATTTGTCAGACTAACAGCGTTTCGTCATTACCGGCTTGCAGCTAACTGTAGCGTTTTTCAGGATGATGAGGGCCTCTGTTCTCAGATAGTTGATTACCGTAATCGGCTATCTGTTTTGGTATGCAGTTGCCTGCTAATGCCAATTTCTTCTTAGTTATACCTGCAGCTTTCATCTGATAGTTTGGTGAAATTCAAATTTGCTGCGCTATGTTTAGGTCGCTTATTTACGGTTAGATGCATCGCAAGTATCAGGTGAAAAGATTTTTCGGGCGTATGTGCAGGACTTTCACTCATCATGAGGATTACTGTCGCCACGGGATTTTCAAAAGAGGTAATAAACATGAATAGTACTCCGCGAGAATCCATGGAGTTTGATGTCGTTGTTGTTGGGGCAGGCCCTGCGGGACTCGCTACTGCCTGCCGGTTAATGCAGCAGGCCCAGACTGCAGAACAAGAAGTTTCCATCTGTGTCGTTGAAAAAGGTTCCGAGGTAGGGGCGCATATTCTCTCAGGTGCCGTATTGGAGCCCCGTGCTCTGTTCGAGTTGTTTCCTGACTGGAAGGAACGTCGGGCGCCCCTTAATACCCCGGTTAGCTCTGACGAAGTTTATCTTTTCAAAAATTCAGAAGAAGCGCTGAAGTTGCCGAACATCCTTCTGCCCAGAACAATGCACAACGAGGGTAACTACATTATCAGCCTTGGCAGCCTGTGCCGTTGGTTAGCTGAGCAGGCTGAAGCTATGGGGGTAGAGATATTCCCCGGCTTTGCTGCTGCCGAGATCCTTTATCGAGAAGACGGTTCAGTGAAAGGTATTGCCACTGGCGACATGGGTATCGGAGCTGACGGTCAACCTAAAGACAACTATATGCCCGGTATGGAGCTGCACGCCAAGTACACAGTGTTCTCTGAAGGTTGCCGTGGTCACCTCGGTAAAGAGCTGATCAAGAAATTCAATCTTGATAGCGAGGCTGATGTTCAGCATTACGGTATTGGTATCAAAGAGCTGTGGGATATTGATCCTGATAAACACCAACCGGGTCTGGTTATTCATGGCGCGGGCTGGCCTCTAGAGAAAGGTACCAATGGTGGCTCTTTTCTGTATCACGGAGAAAACAACCAGGTGGTGGTAGGGCTGGTAATTGATCTCAGTTATAGCAACCCGTATACCAGTCCGTTCGATGAGTTCCAGCGTATGAAACATCACCCGGTGTTTAAAAGTACCTTGGAAGGAGGTAAACGGGTCTCCTATGGCGCTCGCGCTATCGCGAAGGGAGGGATTAATGCCTTGCCTAAGATGAGCTTCCCTGGTGGCCTTTTGGTGGGGTGTGATGCCGGCACTCTCAATTTTGCCAAGATAAAGGGGACTCACACCGCTATGAAAAGCGGAATGCTAGCGGCGGATAGCATCTACGAAGCATTGTCAGAAGGTGATCCGGGCGGACGTGAACTCAGTAGTTATAGCGAAGCGTTTAAAGCCTCATGGGCTTATGAAGAACTGTATCGTACCCGTAACTTCGGCCCTGCTATGCATAAGTTTGGCACTTATTTAGGCGGTGCTTTTAACTACCTTGATCAAAACTGGTTTAAGGGCAAGATGCCTTTTACTTTACGGGACAAAGCGCCGGATCATAGCCAGCTGAAACCGGCGCAGCAGTGCACTGCAATCGACTATCCGAAGCCAGACGGAAATATCAGTTTCGATAAACTTTCATCGGTCTTTATTTCCAGTACTAATCATGAGGAAGATCAACCTTGTCATTTGAAGTTAAAAGATGATGCGGTACCAGTGACGGTGAACTGGAATACCTACGAGGGGCCGGAAGTTCGTTTCTGTCCGGCCGGGGTCTATGAGTTTTTGCAGGGTGCCGGTTTGGGGCCGAGACGGTTACAGATCAATGCTCAGAACTGCCTGCACTGTAAGACCTGTGATATTAAAGATCCGACTCAGAATATCACTTGGGTGACGCCTGAAGGCGCGGGTGGTCCAGGCTACCCAAATATGTAGTGTCTGGTGTTTATGGGTGGTCCCAATAAATTTGGAGGTTTTCTTGGGGGCATTCAGCATGCTGCGACACGGGCGCTAGATAGCAAACTTG
>JAGPUU010000313.1 GCA_018067325.1 Amphritea sp. | reverse complement strand
CTGGATGACGTACTGTAAAGTAATACAATGGTAATAAATGACGCATGTAAATATTGCATATCTACTCCTAAACGTATTGAAGAAAAGAGTATTTATAGTGATCAGGCTCAAACTGATCTATGCCTAAAGAGAACACTTTCTAGGAGGTTTCAGGCCTGACTTTCAAAACTATCACTATCCATAAGGGGGAGTCCAAATATATCATTATATAAAATCAAGCAAGTCAGATAACAGTAATGCCGTTACAGTGCGAGATACTTATACATTCTCCATTAATTACTTTAAGTGCAGTTTACTGGGTGAGTTAAAGATCCTTTTGGGTAGATAGCAGTCTTTCCATAATTCATAGTAAGCGTAAAACAATCCAATAACGAGTGAGAGGCACACAAGTGCCCGACGCCTTAGCATGCCCGCAGAGAACCGATTAGACTTATTCTCACCTACCCTGGTCCTAACACCATAAAACCCTATAAAGTGTGCTTTTTTTAGTCTTCAACCCTTACCTGAAAAGCCGATCAGAGCTACACTACGCCTCTATATCTTTCTACTTTCAAAGCGGTATTTTACTGATGGACAATTGGTCTCCCGACAGCTGGAAAAGCAAACCTATTCTGCAACAACCTGTATACCAGGATTCAACTGCAGTTCAACAGGTAGAGAACGAACTGACCCAACTGCCGCCGCTGGTGTTTGCTGGTGAAGTCCGTTCGCTACACAAACAACTAGCTGAAGTTTCTGCTGGAAACGCATTCCTGCTTCAGGGTGGCGACTGCGCTGAAAGCTTTGCTGAATTTAGTGCAGATAATATCCGCGACACCTTCCAGGTAATGCTGCAAATGGCTGTCGTGATGACCTTCGCAGGCAGCTGCCCGGTTGTTAAGGTTGCCCGTATTGCTGGCCAATATGCTAAGCCTCGCTCAACGGGAACAGAGACCGTTAATGGCATAGAATTACCAAGCTATCGCGGAGATATCATCAACGATATCGCCTTTGATGCAGTTGCCCGCCAGCCCGACCCATACCGCCTGATCAAAGCCTACAATCAGTCAACATCAACACTGAATCTGATGCGCGCTTTTGCTCAGGGTGGCTTTGCAGACCTACATAAAGTCCACCAGTGGAATCAGGGATTTGTTAAGAAAAGTCCTCAGGGTGAAAAATACCAGCATCTGGCTGACCAGATCGATGACACTCTGGCATTTATGGAAGCCTGTGGCATCAGTAGCAGCAATGTTCCTCAGCTTAAAGAGACCTCGGTTTACACCTCCCATGAGGCATTATTGCTGAATTATGAGCAAGCACTAACCCGTCAGGATAGCCAAACAAACCGCTGGTACGACTGCTCAGCACATATGCTTTGGATCGGCGACCGCACCCGTCAACTGGATGGCGCCCATATCGAGTTCCTGCGCGGTGTTGAAAACCCAATCGGGGTGAAAGTGGGTCCGACTATGAACCCGGATGAGCTAATCAAACTGATTGATGCGCTGAACCCTGAGAACTTGCCAGGTCGGTTAACCCTGATCAGCCGAATGGGCGCTGACCCTATCACTGAACTGTTGTCGCCATTAGTGCGCCGGGTAAAAGAGGAAGGCCGTAATGTAGTCTGGAGTTCTGATCCGATGCACGGCAATACCATTAAGGCCAGCAGCGGTTACAAGACTCGTAGCGTTGATAGCATTCTGAAAGAGATGAAAGGCTTCTTTGAAGTTCACCGTGCAGAAGGTACTCATGCTGGCGGCGTTCACTTCGAGATGACCGGACAGAACGTTACCGAGTGTGTCGGTGGTGCATACAAGATTACCGAAGAAGGTCTGGCAGATCGTTACCACACCCACTGCGACCCCCGTTTGAATGCTGATCAGGCGCTGGAACTGGCATTTCTGATCGCTGACACCCTGAAGCAGGCTCGTAAGCCTTAGTGGATCAGCATGCAACGCTGTATCAGCTGTTATTAGAGATAGAAGCAGAGATGCGGGCCCGGTCACTCTGGTCCGCAACTCAACCCTCTGCAGCAGCACTACACAGCTCTCAGCCTTTCTGCATAGACACTCTGAGCTTTTGGGAGTGGACACAGTGGCTTATGCTGCCACGCTTTGAACAGATAGTTGAACTAAAACAGAGGTTGCCTCAGGGGAGTAATATCACCCCGATGGCAGAAGAAGCAGCACAGAACACAAAGATCAAAAGCGATAAACTGGTCGAATATTTTTCCGCACTCGACCAGCTCCTAAGCACACAAAACTAAAGCGGCTCTCGTCCGCTAAAAGATCACTCTGTCAGCAAGCCATCCAGAACGATCTGGTTATACCCTACAACACCTATCACTTCACCGTTATCAAATACCGGCACGGTAGCCAGACCGAAGTTATCAAACAAGCGCGCGCAATAACGTACATCCATTTCAGGATCAACACCGATAACCGGCTTAGTCATGATTTCATAGACGTTCATACGCTCAGGCGCTTTGTCCTGTGCCAATACTTTCTTAGCAATATCCGAAAGCAATAAGATGCCATACTCATCATTATCATGGCGTTTATTAACCAGTAACGCCGACACTTTCTCCTCTTTATAAATACGGATCGCGTCTTTAATAGTGATCAGACCATCCACCATGGCGTAATCCTGTGCCATTACATCTTTGACCCGAACTACTTTACGTTCGCTCATAACTCTTCCTCGACTATATTTGTCAGAGCTGCTATCTGATGGGCAACCCCCACAGCATCTTCTACATCCAACTGAATTGCGATGCCCTGTCCAGGTTTCTCATCAAAATCAGCCACGATAGAAATTGTTTCCAGGATTTTTCGACTCAGGTGCTCTTCAACAATGAACAACAACACATCCCGCTGACTTTCCAAAGATAAGCCAAAAAATGTTTTGTTCTTAGTAACCCCTTCACCGCGGGCATTGTTGATAACGGTAGCACCAGTAGCACCCGCCTCCCGGGCAGCCTTCATCACCTTGTCGGTTTTGGAGTCCTCAACAAACACTACTAAAAGTTTGAAGTGCATATTCCCGTCCTATTCCTCATGTTCCATCTCTTCATGTTCCCGCTTGCGTCTCGCGCGTGCGGCAACCTTCTCTGTAATCTGCGCATAGCCCATCACCGTAATCATCGGAAACAGACTCGCAAAAGCGATCAAACCAAAACCATCAATCAAAGCACTACGTCCAGGCACAGTACTTGCCAATCCCAGCCCCAGTGCAGCCACTAGTGGCACCGTTACTGTCGAAGTGGTCACACCACCTGAATCATATGCCAGAGGCACTATCAGCTTTGGTGCGAAAAAAGTCTGTATCACTACAAAAACGTAGCCAGTAATAATAAACCAGTGAATTGGATAACCGGTAACTATCCGAAATGTTCCTAGACTAATACCGATCGCAACACCTAGCGCCACCGCGAGACGCAAGCCCCACACGCCGATAGCACCACCGGATACCTCATTGGCTTTTATTGCTACCGCGATCAACGAAGGTTCAGCAATCGTTGTGCTGGCTCCAATCGCAAAGGCAAAAATATAAACCCAGTAATAATCAGACCAGTGCAACGCCTCCCCTACTACCGATATACTTCCTCGAATAAACTCGGGATCAGTCAACTGTTGCGCCATCAAACGGCCCACAGGGAAGAGGGCTTTTTCCAGCCCCAGCAGAAATAACGCCAAGCCAACAATCACATAAGCAAAACCAAACAAAACTTTTTTCAGATGCGGAATGGGGCGGCGAATAACGAAAAGTTGAAAACCAAAGATAATAACGACTATTGGAATTACATCTTTGATCGTAGACAACAAAATAGCGAACAACTGGGACAATGTTTCCATCAGATCACCATCCCGTATGCCATAACAAAAATCATCGGCGTCAATGACGCAAAAGCGATCAAACCAAAGCCATCAATCATTGGATTACGGCCCTCAATTGAAGACGCAAGCCCAACACCTAACGCGGTAACCAGGGGCACTGTAATAGTTGAAGTGGTAACACCGCCGGAGTCGTAAGCGATACCGATAATTTCCGCCGGCGCAAAAAAGGTCATAATCACCACCAAAACATAACCGATTGCGATCATATAATGGATCGGCCAGCCTTTAAGGATTCGAATAACGCCGATTACTATAGCCAAACCCACTGAAAACGCGACGGTATAACGCAACCCGGAAGCATAACTTTTCATCGACTGCTCGGTCGCGTCAATCATCCCACCTTCAGCAGCGACACGGGCGGCTTCTGCCGCCACCGCAATCAAGGCAGGTTCAGCCACCGTCGTACCAAATCCCAGGGAGAATGCAAAGATAAGCAACCAGGGCAAACTCCCCTTACGCGCAAACGAATGCGCCAGCACCTCGCCTATCGGAAACAGTCCCATTTCGAGACCATAGATAAAGAAAGTCAGTCCGGCCACAACACAGAGCAAACCCGTTAACAGGCCAACCAGGTCCGGAACCGACTGCTGCAGCACCACCACCTGAAAAAAACCGATAACAACCACTATTGGCAAAAGGTCTCTCAAACTCCCTGCCATTGAACGCCCTAAGGCGACAAAAACGTTACTCAAAAAAACTCCCTTCAACCAATAAATCGTTCCTATTGCTGCTTTAATACAACCCTTGTTCAGAGCTATTCAAACATCAAGAAAAAACAATAAAGTGAAAATTTTACCAATAAGAATATGATATAAAATATACCGCTAAAGCTACAGCAATTTCAGTACCAATATGG
>JAGPUU010000015.1 GCA_018067325.1 Amphritea sp. | reverse complement strand
TATTTCAGCGGTTACTTTAACGACGAATCCAGATGGCAGTGCCGAATATAGTGTGACGCTTCAGATTCTAGGGCTAATGACCCTGCTGACGTTCCTGCCAGCAATTCTGATGATGATGACCTCCTTTGCTCGGATTATTATCGTCTTTGCCATTCTACGCCAGGCGCTTGGCTTGCAACAGACTCCGTCCAATCAGATTTTGGTAGGGCTAGCGCTGTTTCTAACACTGTTTATTATGTCGCCGGTGCTGGATAAAGTGAATGAGCAGGCTGTGCAGCCCTATCTGAATGAAGAGATTACTTCCATAGAAGCGCTAACCGCTGCTAGCGTCCCGTTTAGAGGGTTTATGCTGGACCAGACTCGGGAGACCGATCTTAACCTGTTTATGAATATCTCTCGGACTGAGGCAGTAGAAACGCCGGATGATATTCCCTTCACTGTGCTTGTTCCCTCCTTTGTGACCAGTGAATTGAAAACCGCATTTCAAATTGGCTTTATGTTGTTTATTCCGTTTCTGGTTATTGACCTTGTGGTTGCCAGTGTATTGATGGCGATGGGTATGATGATGTTGTCACCAGTAATTATCTCGCTGCCTTTTAAAATTATGCTATTTGTACTGGTGGATGGATGGGCTATGGTTATAGGCACGCTGGCTGGAAGTTTTGTTGTATAGCTCAATTTAAGAGCATTCTTTCGTGATTGGTTAAGAGGGTTTTATATGACACCGGAGATGGCTCTTGATCTGTTTGCTGAGGCGTTGTTTTTAATCGTTACCATGGTGGTCGTCATAGTTGTGCCTTCGTTGATGGTGGGTCTTCTAGTCTCTACTTTTCAGGCGGCAACCCAAATTAATGAACAAACCCTGAGTTTCTTGCCTCGTTTGATTGTTACTTTGTTAACTATTATGTGGGCTGGTCCCTGGATTCTTGGGCAGCTGATGGATTACTTCAATAATATCTTCGCTAATATTCCGTTGTTTCTAGGGTAACCAATGCTGCAGCTGACAACGCTTCAGATAGAACAATGGGTAGCTCAGTTCTTACTGCCTTTCTTTAGAATAGCGTCTTTCTTTATGGTGGTGCCAATGATTGGTACTCAGTTGGTTCCCTCACGAATTAGGCTGGGTTTGGCTGTATCGATGACTGTTGTATTGCTGCCGGTTCTACCAGAGATGCCAGTGTTGAGCGGAATGTCTCTGCAAACCTATATTCTGGTGGCGCAGCAGATTATTATCGGCACGGCAATGGCGTTTGTTATTCAGGTGTTATTCCAGATATTTTCCCTGGGTGGGCAGTTGATCTCTTCTCAGATGGGTTTGGGATTTGCTTCGGTCAATGATCCAGCGAACGGTGTATCGGTTGTTGTACTCTCTCAGCTGTATCTTATGTTGGTGATGTTGTTGTTTATGGCTTTTAATGGTCATTTGGTAATGTTTGAAGCGTTAGCTAGAAGTTTTTTTGTACTCCCAGTCTCTGAGGGAGCTATGCCTGCATCGGGGTATATGGCGTTGGTGAAGTCTGGTAGTTGGATGCTGTCCAGTGCGTTGTTGATGGCCCTGCCTGCAGTTACAGCGCTGCTGGTGATTAATTTTGCCTTTGGAGTAATGGCTAAAGCTGCCCCGCAATTGAATATTCTTGCTATCGGTTTTCCGTTTACGATGTTAATGGGGTTGATTATCACTTGGGCTAGTCTAGAGGGTTTTTTGGGGCAGTATCAGCGATTTGTTACGCTCGCTTTTGATTATCTCGATCTGGTTATCGGTGTTGGGAGGCTTTAGATATGGCTGAAGAAAGCGGTCAGGAAAAAACTGAAGAACCCACGGCGAAACGGCTGAATGATGCTAAAGAAAAAGGGGATATTGCCCGCTCCAAAGAGCTCGCCACCACTGTTTTGTTGCTATCTGCCGCCGCTGCAGCGGTGATGTTTGGTGGTCAGGTGACGGATGCGATGGCTGGAATGATGAGGTTTAACTTCAGTCTTGATAGGCAGTCCGTGATGGATCCGGCGCTTATGTTTACCCACTTGGGGTTTTCTTTGTCAGAGGCGCTAAAGTCTCTGTTTGGTTTTTTTCTTGTGTTACTGGTTGCTGCTCTTGTTGGGCCTATTTCTTTGGGTGGATGGAACCTGAGTCTGAAAGCGATGGCGCCAAAAATGAGTCGATTGGATCCCTTGGCGGGCATTAAGCGAATGTTTTCCTTGAAAGCGTTGATTGAGTTGTTCAAGGCCTTAGCAAAATTTTCGGTTGTTGGTGCTCTTTCATTTTTTGTTTTGTTAACGACCAAAGAAGAGTTGTTTTCATTAGGTGCGCAAGATGTAGTCCCAGCCATGTCTCATGCGACAGAGATAGTTATCTGGGCGTTTCTGATTATGAGCCTGTCGATGATTATAATCTCTCTGATTGATGTGCCTTTTCAGATCTATGACTATACCCAAAAGCTTAAAATGACCCTTCAGGAAGTGAAGGATGAGATGAAGAATACTGAGGGTAAGCCCGAGGTTAAGGGTCGTATTCGACAGTTGCAGCGTGAAATATCTCAACGGAAGATGATGTCTGCGGTGCCGGAAGCTGATGTGGTTATTACTAACCCAACTCATTATGCTGTGGCGCTTAAATACGATCAGAGTGGTGGTGGAGCTCCGTTTCTGGTAGCTAAAGGGGCTGATTTTGTAGCATTGAAGATTCGAGAGATTGCAGATGCTCACGAAGTTCCTGTTCTTTCTGCTCCGGCTCTTGCTCGGGCTATTTATCACTCAACGGAAGTGGAAGAAGAAATTCCTTCCGGCTTGTTTAAGGCGGTCGCAGAAGTGCTTGCTTATGTCTTTCAGTTGCAGCGTCATAAGAAGCGTCAGGGGCCTGCTCCAAAAGAAGTTTCTCAAGATCTCGATATTCCTTCAGAGCTGCGACAAGACGAATAATTTCCCCCAGTTTACCCCTTCCTTACTTCCATGATGTGGCTGGATTCTTGCAGTAATTACAAGGTGGAAGACGAAGCGTCAAAAAATTGATGTTTTTAAGTGCTTATTAGTGCTATTTTTTGTTTTATAATCTATCAATTTTAATCTGACATATTTTTGACGCTTTACCTGTTGGTGAAGATGTTATCTGGGGTGTAAGTGAACAGAACGGCGGTTTACAATAACGTACGGGACATGGGTAGAGGGAATCTGGGTATTCCTTTTCTGCTTCTGCTTGTGCTGGGCATGGTTACGCTGCCCATGCCGCCGTTCCTCCTCGATACATTGTTTACCTTTAATATAGCGCTTTCTATTGTTGTCTTGCTGGTGTGTGTCTATTCGATGCGTCCTTTAGACTTCGCAGTTTTCCCTACGATTCTTCTGATTACGACTTTGATGCGTCTGGCGCTTAATGTTGCCTCTACCCGAATAGTGCTTCTCCATGGTCATGAAGGTGGAGATGCGGCAGGTAAGGTGATTGAGGCGTTCGGTGAAGTGGTGATTGGCGGTAATTATGTTGTAGGTCTGGTGGTATTCCTGATTCTGGTGATCATCAACTTTGTTGTTGTAACTAAGGGTGCAGGCCGTATATCTGAAGTTAGTGCCCGCTTTACCTTGGATGCGATGCCGGGTAAGCAGATGGCGATTGATGCGGATCTTAATGCAGGCTTGATAAGTCAGGAAGATGCCAAGCTTCGACGACAAGAGGTGACCCAGGAAGCTGATTTTTATGGTTCTATGGATGGTGCCAGTAAGTTTGTCCGGGGTGATGCTGTTGCCGGGATTATGATCTTGGTAATTAATATCCTCGGCGGTCTCGGGATAGGCATGCTCCAGCACGATCTCTCCTTTGATCTGGCGGCTCGTTACTATTCGTTGCTGACCATCGGTGATGGACTGGTCGCTCAGATCCCATCCCTTCTGCTTTCTACCGCGGCAGCGATTATGGTAACCCGGGTAAACTCATCTCAGGATATGGGTAAGCAGGTTATCAGTCAGTTATTTGGTTCTCCTAAGGCGTTGGCTGTTGCTGCAGGAATTCTGTTTATCATGGGGTCGCTGCCGGGGATGCCGCATGTCGCATTTTTATCTCTGGCGATAGTCGCTGGTTTCGGGGCTTATTTTATTCAACAGCGAAATATGGAGGCTGTGGCTCAAGCGGCAGAAGAGACTCCGCAACAGCCTAAACAGTCCGAAGCAGATCAGGATGTAAAAGAGCTGGATTGGGATGATGTGATGCCGGTGGATATGATCGGCCT
>JAGPUU010000014.1 GCA_018067325.1 Amphritea sp. | reverse complement strand
TTAACAATTTTTAACAAATTATCAAACCAACCAATCTTCTTCCCGTTCTGTTTAAACTTCTTTAAAGCTAAGCTTTTCAAGTAGTTAAACAACCCGTCTTACCTGCCTCAGCGACCTTTAAAAGTTGCTGTCTCAAGCGAGGAGATGCATTCTACCTTCACAGGCTGAGGAGTCAACAGGGAGACACTTAAAAAGTGTCAATTTGATGAAAAAGATCGATATTTTTAAGCGTAGTGGCTAGAACGCGGCTTCGCCGCTGGCTAGGCGTCGCTGCGCGACCTGTTTGCCACCAGGAAAGCCTTCTTTATGAGCCTTGTGACAACCTGCTTTATAAGCAAAAGAACATACTTAGCCTTAAAACAACAAAACCGCCTGACGGCGGTTTTATTGTTTTACTTTTTCTAGCAGAAAACGAAATTTTACGATCTAGCCGCAAGCGGCGTTCTAATTAACTACGCAGTTGCGTCTAGTGACTATTCGACAACCGTAATAAAGCCCGCTTCTTTAAAGTACTTAAGAGCTCCTGGATGAAGAGGCTCAGTTCCGGTTGCCAGAACCATCTCTTCTTTGTTCAGGTTTGCAAAGGCAGGATGCAACTTGCGGAAAGTATCAAAATTTTCAAATACAGACTTCACTAATTGATAGACCACCTCTTCCGAGGTATCAACTGAAGAGACTAAGACACTTTCAACTCCAAAACTTTTAACGCCCTGATCGTTACCGCGATACATACCACCCGGTATTGTCTGAATTTGGAAATAACCATTATCTTTAACCAGCTTATCAATTGCCGGACCGCTAACATCTACCAAAACACTATCACAGGAGGTAGTTGCTTCTTTAATTGCACCACTAGGATGGCCAATCATATAGATCATGACATCAATTTCATTGCCACAAAGTGCACTAGCCTGTTCTGAGGCTTTTAACTCTGTCGCCAGTCCAAAGGTTTTCTTATTCCAGCCTTTAGCTTTCATAAGCGTTTCCATAGTGCCGCGTTGTCCAGAACCCTCGACACCTATATTGACACGCTTACCTTTTAAATCATCTATGGTTTTAATACCACTATCGGCTCTTGCGACAACAGTAAAGGGTTCTTTGTGAATAGCGAAAACAACCCTCAGGTCGCGATTCGCGCCTTCCGTAGAAAACTTGCTGCTACCGTTATAGGCATGATGTAACCAATCTGATTGCGCAATACCAAAATCAAGATCTTGCTTTTCTATTAGTTTCAGATTTGCTACTGAGCCTGCTGTACTTTCTGTCGAGCAGCGAATGCCGTGTTCATTCCGGGATTTATTGACCAGGCGGCAGATTGCGCCTCCGGTAGGATAATAAACACCCGTAACACCACCGGTACCTATAGTGACTACTTCCGTTATTGGGTCTGCGGCAAAAGCACCTATCGAAGTTACACCTACGCCTATCGCCATCACTAACGAAATTACTGTGTTACGAAAAGCCATACTCCACTCCTTTGAATTTCAGAACCCGAATTAACTAAATAGTCGCATGATTATAACAAAATATATTCGCCACACTCTTTGTTGCGCATACAGATACCATAATACCCATTGGATCAGCAACTTATGACAACATTTTCTTGTTCACATTGCACAAATCATCTTTCAATAAGTGTACCAATAACCTATGACACCTAATATTACACACCAATCGGTCTATTAAGACTAAAAAAGGCTAGTCTCAATTAAGTCACAGTATGTTAGCTGCTATAAATACTAGCTGCAGCCGAATATCAGTTGCCAAATCAGCTTAAGTGCATAATATTAAAGTTATTCACAGCTTTGGGGACTCGCTATGTATCGCCTTCCTGATTTAGAAAAAAGCGAAAACATGAACAGCATCGCGGTAATGACCAGTGGTGGAGACTCTCCTGGAATGAATCCTGCGATTCGTGCTATTACCCGCTCAGCATTAAATCAGGGACTTCGCGTTTTTGGTATTAATCGCGGTTATAGCGGCCTGATCATTGGCGACATTACTGAACTTAAAAGCAATCATGTCACCAACATCATTCAGCGTGGCGGAACTATTCTGAAAAGTGATCGCTGCCTTGCCTTTAAAGATCCTATTGTGCGTAACCAGGCAGCAGAGATTCTAAAGAAACACGGCATTGACGGCTTAATAGTGATTGGCGGTGATGGCTCACTAACCGGTGCTCACCTTCTGACTCAGGAGACAGGTATACCGGTTGTAGGCTTACCCGGCACCATAGACAACGATATATACGGCACAGATGATTCCATCGGCTTTGATACAGTCCTCAATACAGCGCTCGACGCTATCGACAGAATCAGAGATACAGCACTATCCCATGAGCGAATCTTTTTGGTTGAAGTTATGGGGCGTAATTCTGGCCATATTGCGTCTCAAGTCGGTATCGCCAGCGGTGCGGAGATGATAATTGTGCCCGAAGTTGATTTTAAACTAGAAAATCTCTGTTTTTCCCTTGCCAGTCAGCGCGCTCAAAACAAGGGCGGCAGCGGTATCATCGTTGTTGCCGAGGGCCCTGTTCCTGGCCTGACCTTCCGGCTCGCGAAACAACTCGAAACCCAGGGTGAAAAGCCTGGTGTTTCTATTCTGGGGTATATACAGCGAGGTGGCCGCCCTACCGGTCATGACCGGGTATTGGCATCATGTCTTGGGGCTTCTGCCGTTACTTATCTACTGGCAGGATTTACAGATATCATGGTCGGTGTCACTAATAGCCAAATAACCACAACACCACTGCAAGATATTGTAGAAAAGACCAAGCCCCTCAATCCTGATCTTGTGGAACTGTCTCAGTTATTACATAAATAGAGGACAAATTCTGAGAGTTTAGAACTAACCGTTAAATTCAGCGGGCAAACTCTTAATAAAAGCCTGTATCAGTTCAGGCAGCAACTGCTCTGAACTGATACCAGAGAGGCTATTCGCATCACTATTCAGCGCTAGTAATGATGCGCCCTGCTCCGGACCACCCACGACAATACTGCTGAGTGCATTCCAATCACATGGGTAGAGATGCAGCCCACTGACTAAAGCAACACCTTTACGTTTACGAATCTGAGCTAAGCCCACCAACTTTCGGCCATCCTCACTGACAATTTCCCCATGGGAGAGCGAGGCGTAACACGCCCATTTTAGATCTTGCTCCTGGCTGACCACCTTCGACCGATCAATCATCTGCTGATCAACGCCTTTACAAGGAACCCCGCATGACAGCAAAGTATCGATCCAAATCTGCTCCAGCCAACTGAAAATTTCAATAATATTTTGTTCCGCTACAGGATGATCCGGCGGTATAAAAACAGTCACACTTAGCATCCAGGGTCCGGCTAATACTGCACCGCCACCCGAACGACGCCGCAGTATAGGAAAGCCTGCCTGCAGGGAACGCTGAGTCTGCTCCTCATCTGGCCGCTGTGAGCACCCCATAATGACGGCTGCCTGATCATATTGCCAAAATAACACTTGCGGAGTTTCAACTCCGGTTTCAAGGATTTCACTGATACGCTGCTGTTCATCGGGCATTGAGCCGACAACCAACGGCAGAGGTTTAATTACCATTACTCACTCCTGGGTCAGAGGCAGGAAGATTAACCTATCCCTATGCCGGGGAAAACTATTATCATGCGGCAGTCGAAATCGGAATATGTGCGATGCATCCTAATTTTATCGAGATCTATCACAGAGAAATCAGTGCAAAGGGGTATCAAGCCGACCCTGATCAGTTAACACTGGCAACTGACCTCAACCTTATATACCAAGCACTGCAAGACAAAAGCAGTCATCTGGTAAAAAAACCTGGTATTTACATTTGGGGGCCGGTCGGACGAGGCAAAACCTTTTTAATGGATCTGTTGTTTTTCCATCTACCAGATGAAACCAGCTTAAGATTACACTTTCATCGATTTATGGCGCAGATCCACCAGCAACTTCGACAGCTCCAGGGACAAGCAGATCCGGTTGAATTGATATCGGCCCAACTTGCTAAGCAGTATAAACTCATCTGTTTTGATGAATTTTTCCTAAATGACATTGCTGACGCGATGATTCTGGGCAAACTGATTAACGGACTTCTACGTCATGGGGTGATTCTTATCACCACCTCAAACCGACCCCCGGAGAATCTCTGCAAAGACCCGCTATTTGAAGACAGAGTTAAACCGATTACTGCTACGATCAATCAACAGATGCAGGTATTTAATCTTACCGGCAACACTGACCACCGATTACGAACACTCACACCTGCGCCTTGTATTTTTCATGAAGAGGAGAAACTGGCACAGCATTATCAGTCAATAAGTAACACCGAGCCTTCCCATGATATTGTCTCAGTCATGCAACGGCCAATACCGGTTAAAGCCATCAGCTCAGACTGTATCTGGTTTGATTTTGAACATCTTTGCATGGGTGCCCGCAGTCAACTGGATTACATAGACCTAGCTAACCGTTTCGGTCATATTTTTGTCAGCCAGGTGCCACAGCTTGGGAGTCGTGCCCGCGAACAGATTAAAGCCCGAGGAACAGAAGATGGAAGCCATGCAGTAAAAGCAGGAGAGCGGCAAGTATTACTGGGCAATATGGATGATCCAGCCAGACGCTTCATCAGTTTAGTGGACGAACTATATGACCGGGGTGTAAATCTATTCCTCAGTATTGAGGTGCCATTGGAACATATTTATCATGAAGGCAGCCTGACCTTTGAATTCGCCCGTACCTTCAGCCGCCTTACAGAGATGCAGTCACTGGAATACCAGCAGCGGAAAATAGAAATTTAATGCAGGTCTGCGTCAATCACCAACTTACCCAGTTCAAAACACTGGCTTATCGCTTCCTCTTCAGATTTCGCGACCACCTGGTTCTCCGGAACCTGCTCCAGATCCCCGGCATTATGGAAAATCGTATCTTTAAGATCCTTATGATAAATTTTAGGCTCCAGCATCCAGCGATTATGGCCTATATTCTTCACCATGGCGGTAATGCGGTAGTTTCCATAGTTTATCTGATTCATCAATCACCTCCCAGATCATTTGGGCATGGGATAATTATAGTTAAACCACCCGTTACTACTGGGTTTCAACAGGAAATTTTTTCATGAAGACATTATTGCGTTTTTTCTTTCAAGGATTACTTCTGCTGCTTCCTTTTGTGCTGACCATCTATCTGGTCTTCCTGATTTTTACCGCGCTGGATGAAACACTGTTCTCCGCTGTCGGTTCGTTGATTGGTTATTTCATTCAGGGCCTCCATCCCGGGTTGATAGAAACCCTGTTGGGCATCTTGCTGACTGTCGCTATTATTATCCTCACAGGCATCGCCGGCTCACTTTATCTAACCCGTTTCATGATGAACATAATTGGCTCGCTGATGGAACGGATTCCAGTGGTAAAGCTACTCTATAACTCTCTGAAAGATCTATTTCAGGCGTTACTGGGTGACCAAAAAAGCTTTGATAAGCCAGTATTGGTTTATCTGAACAGAGAAAGAAGCATCAAAGTCATGGGCTTTCTAACATGCGAGGATCTTAATGGATTTGGGCTCAGCGAGGATGTATCTGTCTATCTGCCGGATTCATACAACTTTTCCGGAAACCTGATTATCGTCCCCAGAGATCAGGTAATCCCTCTGGATGTGAGCGCAGGGAAGGTCACTACCTTTATTGTCAGTGGTGGCGTATCCACCACCACTGACAGTGACAACGCTTAACCTCTAGAGTCACTGACAAAAGGGTTAGTTTGGCGCTCATGGCCTAATGTAGACATCGGGCCGTGGCCTGGAATAAAAGCAACCTCATCCCCGAGGGGAAATAGTTTTTCACGGATTGAGCTGATCAACGTTGCATGATCACCCTGTGGAAAGTCAGTACGGCCAATAGATCCCTGAAACAGTACATCACCCACTTGAGCCAGCTGGCTTTCAGGACTGTAAAATACCACATGTCCCGGTGTGTGCCCGGGACAATGAAGAATCTCAAGGGTCTCGTTGCCCACGGTCACCCTATCACCATCTTCCAGCCAGCGATCAGGGATAAACATCTCTACCTGTGGAAAACCGAACATCTGGCTTTGCTGCGACAAACCATCGATCCAAAACTTATCGCCGATGTGGGGCCCTTCAATCGGCACACCTGTTTGTTTAGCCAACTCTGCCGTGCCCCCCGCATGATCAATATGCGCATGGGTCAGGAGAATTTTTTCCAGTTCGAGTCCAAGCTCTGCAAGCTTAGCCAAGACCTTATCAACGTCACCACCGGGATCCACCACCGCCGCTTTTTTACTCTGCTCACACCACAACAAAGTGCAGTTCTGCTGGAAAGGGGTAACCGGAATGATATTGTATTTCATAGTGACGCCGAGGTAGTTGAAAACTGATCCCGCAGTATACCTATTTCTGAGCTATCCTTCGATATGCCAGTATGTAACACCTTGCAACAGACTCCAGGACAGACAGTAACTACTGTCAGGAGGTTTTAAAGATGTCTGTATCTCCCACTCTACAAAATTATCTCAACCGGGGTGATATTCCCTATCGCCTGATTCGCCACCCCTATAGAGAAACCTCTCTCAGTACTGCTATCTCCGCTCATGTGCCTGCCCGCCGAATGGCCAAAGGTGTAGTTCTCAGAGATGATGAAGGCTTCATGATGGCAGTAGTTCCGTCTGACCGGCGAGTCGATCTTCAAGCGATCAACCGACAGATGGGGCGAGTCTTTTCTCCGGCAGCTCAAAGGGACGTGAAAATTCTGTTTCGCGACTGTAACAAAGGCGCTGTCCCTGCATTAGGCCAGGCATATAACATGCAAGTGATCTGGGACGATCACCTTGCAGAAGAACCTGATTGCTACATGGAAGCAGGTGATCACGAGGATCTGCTCTGCTTTTCACAATCAACCTTTAAACAGGTCATGTCAGATAAGCCCCATGGCATGATCAGCCACTAAGGAAGTTCAAAACGAGTCCTTTCCTTAAGTAAACATCTCCTAATTACCGGGACGATTCAGGCATCCCGGTAAATTCTTATTTAATATATTTACCTCGATCCGGCAGCTATGCGATAGTGGCAGAAAATATCCATATCAATACTGTTGGAGAATACGATGAAAAAGATTAAGCATGAAGCTGAATTGGTAAAAGAAGCGATCCGTATTGGCGGTGTGTATATGACAACCCGAGGCGCAGGTCAAATTGAAGCTACCGATAGCGCTAGTGATAAAATAAAAGCGATCTACCTCCTTTTAGTCTTGGACAAACTAATTCAGCCACTGGCTAAAGGTGAAGATAACGAACCCAACATGAAACACAAACTGGCGCTATGGATTAGCCGTCAGCTACCCAAAGACCACCCGCTGCTGGAAGAGTAATATGGCGCAGCGATCCGTCTATCTAGCTGGCCCCGATGTATTCTGGCCTAACGCTGATGAACTAGGCGCCGCAAAGAAAAAACTTTGCCAGCAATACGGTTTTTCAGGACATTTTCCGCTGGATACCGAACTGGATCTGTCAGAGCTATCACCCTTCGAAGCAGGTCTTGCCATCTTTCAAGCCAACATCAGCCTGATGGACAGTTGCGATCTGATCATTGCTAATATGACTCCTTTTCGAGGCCCCAGCATGGACGTAGGCACCGCCTTTGAAATGGGTTATATAACCGCACTTAAAAAACCGATCTGGGGTTATAGCCTAGATGGTCGTGTCTATTCTGATAGAGTCGAAGGAACAACTAGCGATGCCGACGGATTTAGCATTGAATCCTTTGCGATGGCAGACAATCTGATGATGGTGGGTGCCGCAGATCAACTTGGCGGCCTGCTGACTGAAACATTGCCGGAAAATATGGCAAACCATTTGCATGTTTTTGAACAGATTCTGAAACAGATAAAGAGCTAAGCCTGAAATGCAAGCGTCCACAAAAAAGCCGCTAATTAAAGCGGCTTTTTTGTTAGTAAGAATACCCCTAAGGTTTACACCTTATGATAGATTTCTGCACCGGTTTCTTTAAACTCTTCCGA
>JAGPUU010000004.1 GCA_018067325.1 Amphritea sp. | reverse complement strand
ACCACTTTCATAGGCTGGTGCATTAGGCAGGTCACGCATCAGCAATGCATATTCTAAGTCAGCGTCGACATCCAGCGGTATACGCACTTTATGACCCGAGCCCGGGGCACAATCTCTCGCCTCACCCTGCAGGCTTTCCATCTGCTCAAGCTTGAATTTCTGATTTCCAGTAGGCGTCATCAATTCCAGAGTATCTCCCACCATAAAGCGGTTCTTCACCTCGAAATCGACCGTACCCTTGTGCTTATCACGACCGATCACCTCACCGACAAACTGCTGGTGAACACCCACAGAATGACCGGTTTCATAGTTCTGATATTCATCATGAACATGGCGACGATAGAAACCTTCGGTATACCCCCGGTTGGCCAGGTTTTCCAGATTGTCCATCAGGCTCATATCGAAAGGACGCCCCGCTGCTGCATCATCAATCGCCTTTCGATACGCTTGAGTCGCCCGGGCCACGTAATAATGGGATTTAGTCCGGCCTTCAATCTTCAATGAGTGAATACCCATATCCGATAAACGCTGTACATGCTGAATCGCCCGAAGATCTTTGGAATTCATGATATAGGTACCATGCTCATCTTCAAAAGCAGGCATATATTCACCCGGACGGGTCTCTTCCTGTAACAGATACTTCCTATCCGTAGGCTCACCCTCACCCAGAGCAGGCTGAACCGGAGCCTCATTAGGATCAAAATTCTGCACCGGAATCAGATCACCATTATCATCCTGCTTCGCTTCATGAGCATCATATTTCCAGCGGCATGAGTTAGTGCAGGTTCCCTGATTAGGGTCACGATGATTAATATAACCGGACAGCAGGCAGCGGCCTGAATAGGCGATACAGAGAGAACCATGAACAAAAACTTCCAGTTCCATCTCAGGACACTTTTCACGCATCTCGGCGATCTCATCCAGTGACAGCTCACGCGACATAATAATTCGCTCGATACCTGCCTGATGCCAAAATTTAACACTGGCCCAGTTCATGGTATTACTCTGCACTGACAGATGAATAGGGATATCTGGCCAGTTTTCTTTCACCATCAGAATCAAGCCTGGGTCTGACATAATCAGGGCATCAGGTCCCATCTCAATAACGGGACGCAAGTCATCAATATAGGTTTTCAGCTTGTTGTTATGCGGCATGATGTTACTGGCCACATAGAACTTTTTACCTTGCCCATGGGCGATATTAATCCCCTCATGCAAGTTATCCAGATTAAAATCGTTATTACGTACCCGCAGGCTATAACGGGGCTGACCGGCATAAACCGCATCAGCACCGTAAGCAAAGGCATATTTCATATTGCGCAGCGTACCCGCTGGCGAAAGGAGTTCTGGTTTAAACATTAGTCACAACGTAGAAAAGTTAAGGACTGGCTCAAGCCATGTCCTGAAGAGGTATTTCAAACAACGGCGTATAAATCGAACCGCGTTCGCCGGGTTTACTCTGGAACAAGATCACCGAGTCAGCCAGGCTGAAAAGATCAAGTCCCGGCCAATTCTCTGGCGGTACAAATTGGTTTTTGGCGGGTAATCGTCCCAACGTAATATGGGGTTTAAAGTCTTCCTCTTCAAACTCAATACCCGCCTCTAAGGCGATCTCCATCATCTGCTGGTTAAGACGACTCAACGCTTCATCTTCCGGGCTCAGCGCAGCGACTACCGCCAACTGCTTGCTGATCGGATAGTAATCGGCCGTATTCACATGAACCTGAAACGACCTAACATCGGCCAGCTTACCCCGCGCAATCGCTTCTAACCGATCAACCTGCTCCAAAGAGATCGCACCGAGAAAACAGAGTGTCAGATGGTAAGACTCAGCATCCACCCAATTTACTTCCACATGCTTATCATACTGGCACAATGTATCAGCATGGTCCGCTAGCCAGCGAGCAACTGCATCCGGCAGGGCCAGCGCAAAAAACGCACGTATTTCCATTAAAACTTCGTCTTCCTCATCAAAAAAGACCCACTATTCTGCCCATACTGGGAGTGGATCGCAATATCTAAACTGTATAAAAAACACACAACCTCAGACTGAGGCCTGCGAGCGGACTTTTTTCTGGACCGGTAACGCCAGAATTCGTCTTAACCAACTCTCGATAGCAGGGTATGGCGTGTAATCAAAGCCAGCAACTTTTGGCCAGGACATTACCGTAGCTCCATGAAAGTCAGCTACTGTCAGCTTACCTGACACCAAATACTCCTCACCTTGTAGATGATTCTCTAACACTGGCAGAAAACGCGCCAGCGTTTGAACCTGAGCATCAATAACCGACTGATCAGGTTCACCCTGGGCATATTTAACCGCTAGCAGCATATCCAGAGCCGGCGCCTCAATCTGATTACTGATAAACAAACTCCAGCGATACAGATCAGCTTCCTGCTCAAGAGTATCAACCCAAAGCAAAGCATCACCATACTTACGTGCTAAGTAGAACAGAATCGCCTGACTCTCCCACAACACCAGATCGCCATCAACGAGTGTTGGCAGTTTGCCGGTGGCATTTAAAGCCCGGTACTCTTCACTTTGAGTCGCTTCGCTGCGCGGTAGCATCGAAATATTTTCATATTCCAGCCCCAGGGTTTCAAGAACACACATCACCATGCTGGCTCTGGAATAAATACCGCCATAAACCTTAATCATTGAATCATCCTTTTCGATCTAAGCCAGTATGACGCTACAGTTGTTCTATTTTCAATTGCAGGTTATTCAGTTTCTGCCTGATCTGCAGTAATTCTTTATTAAGCATCAATCGAGAACCATCGATCGCTTTAACTGCTTGTTCATTTATTTTAACTCGGCGTTCAAGCCCCACCGCTGAATTCTGATTACCCTGTAGAGCAACGATCTGTTCAGCAAAAGCTGACAGCTTTTTCCGCTGCTCCAACTGGTCAGTCTCAATAGTTTCAGAAAGAACTTGGAATTCAGTACTCAATGTTGCCGCACTCTGCTTGATTACAGCGACCTGCCTAACAGCATCACTACCTTTCGCTTCAGCCGATTTAACTTGTTTACCCAATTTCACCAGATCAGCGGTCAGGCTTTTAAGCGACTTAGCCTGGGTACCTGTCAGCGCCTCAGTTACTTTCAGCTGTTTTTCCAGCGCGGCAATTTTAGGTGTGTTTCGCTGATGAGCTACCACCCAAAGTTTGGCTACTTCAGCGTTAAGCTTGGTCGTATCGGAACCCAACTTTGTAAACTCCTGTTGCGCAGTAGAAGCCTGCTTCTGCACTTGGCTCTGTAACGTTTCACCGGACTGGGCTGCACTGCTCTCAGCAACCTGTAACAGCTGCTGTAACTCAAGCACTTTCTCATCCATCCCTTGACGCTCAGATTCAAGACTCAATAGCTGCTCATGCTGTAGATAGTTCCAATAGGCCAAACCACCCACTGAGGCCGCCAGCAAAAGAATAATAAAAAAACTCAGGCCGTTACCACCGGAACCACTCTTCTGAATAGAATCTGACTGTTGGCGATTACCACCATTACCACTCTGAGGCTGTCCACCCGTTGGGGGTTCAGGCTTAGATTCAGATGCAGGCGCATTGCCGGAAACCTTTATTTCAGGCTCCCGCTCAGCCGGTCCAAAGTTGGGTAGGTCCAGATCTTTATCCTGATCACGCATGTCAATCACTCAGCCAGATAGAGGGTTCAGTTAAGAATTGCAGATTTTACACTATTCAACCGTTTTTTGGCCAAAAGAAAAGCCCCGTGCAGAACACGGGGCTTTTCGAATAGCTAAGGCTAATTAAGCCGGTATTACATCATACCGCCCATACCACCCATACCGCCCATGCCGCCCATATCAGGCATGCCTGGAGCACCACCTTCAGAAGGAGCATCAGCAATCATCGCTTCAGTGGTAATCATTAAACCAGCAACAGAAGCCGCAGCCTGCAGAGCAGAACGCGTTACTTTAGCTGGATCAAGGATACCCATTGCGATCATATCGCCGTATTCACCGGTAGCAGCGTTGTAACCGAAATTACCTTCGCCCTTTTCACGGATGTTAGCGACGATAACGGAACCTTCGTCACCAGCATTACCAACGATCTGACGCAGAGGCGCTTCAAGAGCACGGAAAGCAAGCTCAATACCTACTGTCTGATCATGGTTGTCGCCTTGCAGCGCGCCCACGTTATCCAATGCGCGGATCAGTGCAACACCGCCACCAGGTACAACACCCTCTTCAACCGCAGCGCGAGTAGCGTGCAACGCATCTTCAACACGGGCTTTTTTCTCTTTCATCTCAACTTCGGTAGCAGCACCAACTTTAATAACTGCAACACCACCAGCCAGCTTTGCAACACGCTCCTGAAGTTTTTCACGATCGTAGTCAGAAGAAGTTTCTTCCATCTGCGCACGAATCTGTACAACACGCGCCTCAATCACTGATGCTTCACCAATACCATCAATAACCGTGGTATTTTCTTTAGTGATAATGACACGCTTCGCCTGACCCAGCTGCTCCAGAGTCGCAGTTTCAAGGCTCAGACCGATCTCTTCAGAGATAACAGTACCGGCAGTCAGAGTAGCGATATCTTCCAACATCGCCTTACGACGGTCACCGAAACCAGGCGCTTTAACTGCAGCAACCTTAACAATGCCGCGCATGTTATTGACAACCAGAGTCGCCAGCGCCTCGCCTTCAACATCTTCTGCAATGATCAGCAGTGGACGTGAAGTTTTTGCAACCTGCTCCAGAATCGGCAGCAGATCACGGATGTTAGAAACTTTCTTATCAACGATCAGCATCAGTGGGCTTTCCAGCTCAACGCTCATGCTTTCCTGATTATTGATGAAGTAAGGAGACAGGTAACCGCGGTCAAACTGCATACCTTCAACAACATCCAGCTCATTTTCCAGACCTGAACCTTCTTCAACAGTGATAACACCCTCTTTGCCTACTTTGTCCATCGCTTCAGCGATGATGTCACCCACTTGGGTGTCAGAGTTAGCAGAGATAGTACCTACCTGAGCGATCGCCTTGGCATCCGCACAAGGAACAGCCATCGCCTTCAATTGCTCTACAACGGCAGCAGCAGCCTTATCGATACCGCGCTTCAGATCCATTGGGTTCATGCCTGCCGCAACAGACTTCAGGCCTTCGTTAACAATCGCCTGAGCTAGTACAGTAGCAGTCGTTGTTCCATCACCAGCCACATCATTCGCCTTGGAAGCAACTTCTTTAACCATCTGCGCGCCCATGTTTTCGAACTTATCTTTCAGCTCGATCTCTTTCGCTACAGATACACCGTCTTTAGTTACGGTAGGGGAACCAAACGCTTTATCCAGAACAACGTTACGACCCTTTGGCCCCAAAGTTATCTTAACGGCGTCTGCCAGAATGTTTACACCCGCCATCATGCGAACGCGAGCATCGTTACCAAACAGTACTTCTTTAGACATGTTGAAAAATCCTGTGTCAAAAATTCAATCAGATACGTTTAATCAGTCAGCTAAAATCAGCTTTCCAGTACACCGTAGATATCGCTTTCATTCATGATTAGCAGTTCTTCACCATCAACCTTAACGGTGTTAGAACCTGCGTACTGACCGAACAGTACGGTGTCGCCAACCTGAACATCTAACGGCTGAACTTCACCAGTGCTGGTGATACGACCAGTACCGATAGCCAGGACTTCACCCTGATTAGGTTTTTCTGCAGCAGAACCTGGTAGCACGATGCCACTTGCGGTAGTTGCTTCTTCTTCATTACGGCGAACAACAACACGGTCGTGAAGCGGACGAATTTTCATTGAATCTATCTCCTGATCTCTTGATCAAAAAAGTGATTTTTGTTTTAAAGCGCAGTAGCCGAAGCCACTACGTACCATTAGATGACTGAATAAATGGGGGCGGTAAAAATCATTTCAACGCCCAGTAGAAAAAAATTTAATCTTCGCGACGAAAATCGCCATCAATAACATCACCCTCTTGACCTTTTTCCTGAGAGTGCAGAGGACGAGCACGATGAACGAATGGGGTTTCAGGATTTTCACCGTTCTGCTGCTGCGACATAGCGACCATTGTAAAGCGACTCATTACCAGCTTGGTAAAGCGCTTGCGCGTAAATGGAATCAGACAGAGAAAGCCTACTACATCAGTTACAAACCCCGGTGTCAGTAATAGC
>JAGPUU010000457.1 GCA_018067325.1 Amphritea sp. | reverse complement strand
ATAACCCGAGCAATTTAACCCTGCTAAATATTAGTTTAAGTGTAGACGCTGTTAGCTTAACGGATCTTTAACAGAAGTTGACACAGTAACGACCAGCCTGCCTCCCGCAACTTCTGATACCAGGGACGACTTCGCCATTGTTCGTATACAACTTCCTTACTCTCTTCCATGTCACTTCTTAGCAGCATTTCGACAGCTGACGCCAAGCTAGGTTCCACCACTTCGAGATTAGCTTCCAGATTCCAGCGCAGGTTCCAATGGTCCAGATTGCAAGACCCTGCAGACACCCACGAATCACAGAGCCCCAGTTTGGCATGGAGAAAAGCAGGCTGGTATTCATAAATTTTGACCCCCGCCTTAAGTAACCGTTGATAATAGCGCTTAGATGCATGGTAAACCCAGGGATGATCCGTATTAAGGCTTGAAACAATAAGTCGCACATCAACGCCACGCTCAGCTGCTTGTCGCAAACTACGACGCACCGAAAATACTGGTAAAAAATAGGCCGTAGCTAACCATACTCGGTCAGTAGCATGATTAATATGCTGAACAAAACTGTGCTTTATTTGTTGCAACCTAACACCCTGAGCTTCTGTCACTCTCGACATAGCATCACCTACCCGGGTGTAATTCGGTGATATTACATTAAATGGTATTTCTCCACCGCAAAGACACCACTGCCGAGCAAACAAGCGCACCATATCACTCACCACCGCACCTTCGACCCCCAGCATGATGTCATGCCAAGCCAACGCTCCCTCGGCTGGCTTCTCTCTCATATACTCATCACTAATCCCAGTACCCCCGATATACCCCAGTTTCTGATCAATAATCATTAACTTTCGATGGTCACGAGCCAGGTTACGGGTCAATTTTGTCAGACGCAGAGGGTTATAAAGCCGCACCTCTATACCTGCCTTTGCTAGCAGTTCTCGGTCCTGCTGATGGAACTGACGCCCACCAAAATCATCGATTAACCAGCAGACTTTAACGCCACGTCGCGCAGCCTTAATCAACGCCTCAATAAACAGGTCAGCTACATTGCCAGAACTGACCATATAAAACTCAAGTAACAGTAACTGGCGAGCCTCTTTTATCGCTTGCAACATATGGGGAATAAACTGCTCACCTTCAACCAACAGTTCAACCCGATTACCACCTGACCAGTGATACCTGCCAGCCATAAATCACTCCATCAATGTTGCTGATGCTGCCCATATAAACGGGCATAAAGGCCATTCTGTTTTAATAATTGTTCATGGCCACCCTGCTCAGCAACCTGACCATCTTCAAACACATAAACATGATCCGCTTGTTTAACCGCACTCAGACGGTGAGCTACTATAATAGTGGTGCGCCCTTTAAGAAAACCAGCCAGATCACGGTGGAGGTTATATTCGGTTTCAGCATCAAGCGCCGATGTCGCCTCATCCAGCACCACTACCTTTGGATCAGCCAATACCATCCGCGCAATCGCCAACCGCTGCCGCTGCCCACCAGACAGTCGAACACCTTGACGGCCAACCATTGTCTCCAACCCCTCATCTAACTGATTAACAAAGGGCTCTAACTGCGCCACAGCCAGTGCTTGCCACAATTGCTGATCGGTATACTCTCGCCCCAGAGTCAAATTGCCTCTGATTGAGTCATTAAACAACGCCGGATGCTGCAACACTGTGACAACATTTTCCCGTACCAGATCCAGGCCAATCTCTTCAACAGGAATACCATCGAATAACACCCCACCTTTTTGGGGCTGATACAACCCAAGTAACACCTGTACTAAGGTTGATTTCCCCCCACCACTGGCACCAACCAAAGCGATCTTTTTCCCTGCTTCAATCTTTAACGACAGCCCCCGAAGGACCTCCTGACCTGCAATATAGCTAAAGTGAATATCAGTCAGCTCAATGGCTACTGACGATTTTCCGGTGAAAGGATTGTTGAGATGAGGATAGTCCGGCTCCTCATCCAGATCAGCTAATCGATTAACCCGCTGCAAAGCAGCCTTGGCACCGTAGAACGCGTACTGAATACCCAAGACTTCCTGAACTGGCCCCATCATGAACCAGAGATAACCAAACACCGCCATCATCTGACCAATACTCAGGTCAGAATAGACCACCATTACCATAGACAGCGCCCGAAACAGGTCAAAGCCGATGAGAAACACCATAAAGCTAAAGCGACTAGCCGCTTCAGTGCGCCATTCAAAACGTGTGGAATGATCACGTAACGAGCGCGCATCTCCCACAAGCCCCTGAAGGTAGTGGTTTTCACGGTTAGCAGCACGAATCTGATAGATCGCTTCAAGCACTTCAGTCAAACCACCCTGAAACCGCTCATAAGCTTTGTTTTCTCTTGATTTGAGCTCTTTGACCCGCTTACCAATAGTCATGGTCAGCCAAACGACAAACGGATTGAGCAGCAGGATAAATAACGCTAACTGCCAGTGCATCCAGATCAACACGATCGCAGTACCGATGATAGTCAGAAGCGCTATCAGCATCCGACTGAGCGAGGCGCCAACAAAACGATCCACTGTATCCAGATCTGTAACAAAGTGAGAACTGACTGCACCACTACCCAACGACTCATACTCCGCCATTGAGATCCGTTTCAAACGCTGCAGCAAACCCTCTCTGATTCGGAATATTACTTCTTTAGAGATAATGGAAAACTGCCGGCCCTGCCAGACATTCAACACCAAGGCTACCGCCCGCAAGAACACGGTGATCAATAAGACCGCCGTGATATAAAGTACCGGCCCCTGCCAGTCATCTGGGAATAACTGATCACTCCAACGCACCAATACACCTGGCTGATTTAACAATACCTCATCAACCAGCAGCGGCATCAAAAGCGGCAACGGCACACTTACGCACGTCGCCAGTAGCGCGATCAGATTAGCCTTAATCAACAAAGGCCTGTATTCAAGTGCTATATTCCAAATATATCCCCAAGTGTAATGAGGAGTGGATCTAGATTTATCCATAACGCGGGGTAGCTCTCTATTTCTGCCAAACCATTTAGTCAAAATGCGTTACGCATAATAGCGCAAAGTAGATGCTTACTTCAGAACCCAGAGACAAAAAAACCCGCTAAAGCGGGTTAGAACCGGGGGAGGTTCAAATCAGATCTGCTTAACCATCGTAAACAGCTGATCTTTTAGGTGTAAACGTTTCAGCTTCAACGCCTCTTCGGTTTGAGTACACACCGGCTCTGCCAGACCCACCATTTTTTCAACTTGTTTGGTTACGTCATGATACTCGTCAAATAGTTTAGCAAAATGGTTATTTGTTGTTTTCAACACATGGATACGTTCGCGGTGCTCAGGAAGCTCATGTATCAGATCGTGATGTTCAGTAGGCATAAAAAACGATACTCCTGTAAAGATTGAGGGAGAAAGTAACGGGCGGTCACCCCTGCCCGGTACCTAGTTATAGTCTCTGCCTGATACCACTATCGAACATTGATTGAGATCAATCTAATGACCGCTTTTAGAGCCGCCCATACAGTTAGGTGATAGAGGAATATCGCCGTTCTGCTCTTGCCACTCAACTGCAGTATATAAATGCAGCGACAAGGCATGTATCGGGTTATTCATAAGTTCTGATAAAGCCCCATAGATCAGCTGATGCCGGGCAACTGGACGCTTACCGGAAAAATCATCTGCAACAACTGCCAGTTTAAAATGACTCTCTGCTGCCGGGCCACTGTGCATATGACTTTCATTTTCAATTACCAGGTGCTGTAAAGACAGCGCCTGCTTCAGTCGCTGCTCAATCTCTATTGCAATACTCATTTTATTAATGCCTTTCTAGTCTTTATCTGGCGAATCGGCAGCCAGCTTACTAAATTTTGAATGAATCCTTCGGGTAACCAATGCCACAGTTACAATAATCAGAGGCATAGAGATACCCAACGTAAGACTTTTATCGATCTGTAGCCCCTGATCATAGAGCACCCCGATAAAGATCTTTACCAAGCCAATGGCATAGTAACTGATCGCAGCAACCGACAATCCCTCAACCGTATGCTGCATCATCAGTTGAATCTGAGAACGCCGATCCATAGAGCTTAACAGCTCCTGGTTCTGCCCCTGTATCGACAATTCCACTTGCGTCCGCAACATATCACTCACACGATCTATCCGTCGAGAGAGATCTTCCAGCCTTTCAGCCGTTGCCTGACAGGTTCGCACAGCAGGCACCATTCGCCGAGTGATAAACTCATTCAGAGTCAGATGGCCTGACACTTCATCCTCGCGCAAATCAACAAGCCGGGACATGACCAGATCCTGGTACGCATTAGTGGCATTAAAGCGAAAGGTAGAACGTGCCCGATAAGCCTCTACCCGCGATGCCAGATGCGTCAACCGTCCCAGTAACAGCCGCTCATCACAGCCACCGGCATCCTCTGACTGCTCAACAGACATTACCTGAGTCAGTTCCGCCAGCTGCTGATCCATCTGCTGCAGCTGAGGGCTTATAGTACGAGCCAACGGCAAACTGATCAGGGACATCAACCGGTAAGATTCTATCTCTAGCAGACGCTGCACCAGCCGGCCCACCTGACTGTCACTCATCTCACGGTTATAAATCAAAAAACGCCCAAAGCCGTCACTGTGCACCTGAAAACTAGTCCAGATCTGCGCAGCCCCCTGGGAAGGCTGACTGCCCACCAGACGCATCTCTTCAAAGTAGCTTTTAACCTCCGGAATCGTCGGTTCACCAATTTCACGTACATCTTCAACCCCCATATGCAGCGCTGCAATCACCTCACCGCACATCTGCTCCAACCAACCGACGGGCAGCTGACTTATAGCAGTTTCAGCAAAAGGATCTAAATGGTTACCCCCCAGCCAGATAAAAGTATAGGAAACAAACTCTAGGTGCTTTTCCCGGCGCACCTGCAGCTGCCCAAACTGTTGTTGGAAACAGGGACTGTCCGCTGCTGGCACATCGCCACCCAGCATCTCACAGAGACTTTGCAAGTGGAGAAACTGATCAATCTTCTGTTGCTCATTACAAACCACCGACAGATGAGAGATACGGGCCGGACTGGGGATAACCTGAAATGGCCGGGAGTGCATCTCTTCATAGAGACTCTCTCTCAGCGGATGCATATCAAGCTGAAGCAGGGTATTTGGGGACATCAAACTACCTGTTACCTATTACCAAAACACTATTGTTAGCGATTACTGCTACCTAAAGCAACTATCCTTATTACCCCCACCCATAAGCTCCGATCAATCCTCCAAAGGAGCCATTAATAACGGTTTCTGCAACAGATCAATTGCCATCACTTGCGGAATAACCTCAAACCATTGAAGAAATAACTCAAGAGTTCTTTGCTGCGGCCAGTGATCACTAAACTCATCCCAAGCTGCCAGTTCATTATCGAAGATTTTTACATAGTGTTTCGACAGCTGCTCAGGCAGGTCTTCTTCACTTTGGAACTCTTCAGTCAGGTAAACGCTACCTTCGGCACGATGCTCTTCCAGACTCATCTGCTGATTCAGCTCATCATGCTGCTGATTGGCCCAATCAGCAAATGGCTGACGCGGCAGAACGGCAAATCCGGAACGGTTGATCAGTTTCATAGAGCCTTCTCTCAACTTCAGTTAAACTAACGGCCTGCATTATAACCTCAGCTTTAGGGATGTGAATGAATATCCGCTGTCTGCCCCACCTGAATACAAGAGAGGCTTGGCTGTCTTTCTGCCAACGAGAGGTGTCCTGTTGCTTTACTGAGCAACCAGAGGCCCTGGTCGACTTTCAGAGCAACTATCTAATGATCACCGTCCTGGACGCTAATACCCGCCATGGCAAGCAGGCAACTAAGTTTAGTCTCGGGGCACGAAATTCACTTGAGCCAGCCTGGAAATTCATCAAAGCCTGCGATTTTAATCTGCAAATCATGATTGAGGGTCTCAGCCAGGTAAATTTCGATGGCAACGTGCGGGATAACTCTCTATTGAAAGCCCACACCGAGCTCACTGTGCGCAAATATTTCGCTAAAGAAAGATCAGTCATCTCTCCCGGACACCTGGGTAGACTCCTACCACTAACCTCAACGCCACAACACTGGGATATTCAGCATCTACTCCAGTTACTGGCTAACCATCAATATCTGGACCTTCGGACAGAGCAGCTTGCACTGCCTAATAGCGATGATTTTATGGTGGAATTTAAGGGTATTCCCGTTCCCGAAGTTCAAAGCATGTTGGTAGAGATCATCAATCAACCGGAACATTGGCAGGTTCGTCCTCATCCAAATGACTCTAAACGAATCATAGTGCTACGACAGGACACCCCCCTTTGTAGTTTCAAGCCGGATTACCACCCACCAAAACCAAAAATGGCCCATCGAGGTACCCGATGGGCCACAACCCTCTAAACTTACTACCCTACATTCAAGACTTAGGCAGGCATTAACCCTTCCACATCTTCAGCGCTCGCTTCCCCTTCCGGTTTCTCAATCAACCGGTAGGGGTTATCGGAGTTGAGTAGCGCTTTACCGTTTTGAGTCGGAAATTCCACATCAATATCCACAACCCGACCATCTCGACAGACGTTGATAATGGTATCCATGGTCGTCGCCATCAGAGAGTACTTATCATCCGGCGCGGCTATTAGTGTCTGCAAACCCAGATCCCTCATAAAACCAAGGGAAGTAACCGTATTTTCAGCATCCAGCTTATTAAATGCCTCATCGAATACCGATAAACTAATACCACCCAGCGTCATACCGTCCGCACTATCACGCAATCGGTAGGTTGCTCCCATCGCCGCGGCAATAGCAACGTAGAACGGCACCTGATGCTCACCACCAGAACCCGTCTTAATCCGCTGCGTCAGCGTCGTTTTACGATTACCCTCAAGGTCTTTCACTACCAGTTCAAAGTTGTAGAAGTTACGGTAATCCTGCAACAGGCTACTTTCACCCTCATCCTTCAATACTTCATGGATCTTTGTCAGAGCATCCTGATGGGGGCGGGTCTCATCAAACTGCATATCAAACAGCGAGCCAACATTCGCCTGATCCATCCGGGTATAGGCTTCAACCAGCTCCAGAATATCTTTGAGTTCCGGGTTTGGCATCATCTCAAAGCTGTACATCTCCCGATGGAACGGGCGATTCTTCAAGTGCGCGTTCAGCTCGCGGATCAGCTCTTTAATCTTCTCGATTTGATCCTTCAGATGGGCAACGAAATCGGAACGGAATGAAGTTTCTGCTTCCAGACGCGCCCGCTCGGCCTTCTCGGTGTACTCTGCCAGCTCGCTGTCGCGCAATGATTGGACAGTATGGTCAACGAACTCAGCCAGCTGCTCGTGGGTTGAGTCTTCGCTGACCTTATCCAGATCCTGATGACTCAGACCCGAACCATGGTAGCGAGCCTTATATTGCGCTACACCATCACGGACAGTATTCTTCTTACGTTCAACCAGCCCCAGCTCAGACTGCGCCTTTTTCGCAGATTCAAAGATAATTCGATCCAGATCGCCAGAACAGGATTCATCCATATAGTCCCGCTTTTCCTGAGCAGACTGAGCATCAAGATTAGTATCCGCTTCACACTTTGTGCGCGCTGCAGCATGCTCTTCCAGCTCATTGTCCAACACTTCAAGTGAAGCGTTATCCTTGATTAGACTGGTACGGGTAGACTGCAGCTTATTCATCAATTTCTTT
>JAGPUU010000311.1 GCA_018067325.1 Amphritea sp. | reverse complement strand
GTTTTGGTGAAGGTGATATCTCTACACCATTCGGCGGCTATAAACAGTCTGGCTTTGGTGGTCGTGATAATTCGATCCATGCCCACGATCAGTTTACGCAGCTAAAAACTATCTGGCTTGATCTCGCCTGATCAGGGAGATGTATGCCGTTAACGATGGTGTTGACTAAGGTATCTCGAAGTTAAAACGGGGTTGTTTATTCTGGCAGGACACCGGCTTTATTATATTGCCAACGTTGGTGCCCTGATCTGAAATTTACTCCGCTTCTGACGGAAACACATTTATGACTAAGAATATTAATGTAAAGCTTCTGCCGAAGGACCCGGGGCCCGCTGCCTGGAATAGAATATTGCCGCCAGCGACTGAGTATCCTCAGCTTAACGATGATATTTCTGCAGACTGGGTGGTCGTCGGTGGTGGTTTTACCGGCCTGGCAGCAGCCCGGCGGTTAAGTCAGCTGGTGGGTGATGAGTCGATTGCTTTGCTGGAAGCAAGCTGTTTGGCCGATGGTCCTGCAGGGCGCAATTCCGGCTTTATGATTGATCTTCCCCATGATCTGAATTCTGAAACCTACGCCGGTGCGCACGAACATGATCTGCAACAGATCCGCCTGAACCGGGCGGCAATTGATTTTGCCCGTGATATGGCTCAAGAGTACGGCATGGGGCCTAAAGTGTTTGACCCTTGCGGTAAGGTTACTGCGGCCGGCTCAACTCGGGGCGAAGGTCATATAGATAGTTATCGCAAGCATCTTGAAGCGTTGGGTGAAGAGTACCGGTTGATGAATGCGACCGATATGAAAGACTGGACGGGTATTGATTTTTACAGCCAGGGTTTATTTACCCCAGGTGCGGTAATGATTCAGCCGGCGGCATTTATCCGTCAGGCTGCACAAGGGTTGAGTCCGCGGGTGAGTTTTTACGAGAAAAGCCCGGTTACCGGAATCGATATCGGTGAAGTACACCGCCTGACTACGCCTAAAGGTTCAATTAGGGCGAAGAATGTGATTCTGGCGGTTAACGGCCATATTCAGTCTTTCGGTTTTTTCCCGCGTCAGTTGCTGCATGTATTTACTTATGCCTCGATGACTCGGGCGTTAACCCAGAAGGAAGTAAAGCGATTGGGTGGCGTTAATGATTGGGGTATCTTACCTGCCGACCCCATGGGTACAACTGTACGAAGAAGCTCGGACCTGATGGGTAGTGGGAATCGGGTGGTTGTACGTAATCATGCGACCTTGAATCAGAATATGGAAGTGAGTGAAAAAAACATCCGTGCGGCGGCGAAACTACAAGACCGGTCTTTCGCCAACCGTTTTCCAATGCTGGAAGGTGTTGAAATGGAGCATCGCTGGGGAGGACGTCTTTGTCTATCCTGGAACTCGATGCCCGCTTTCGGTGAAGTGGAGCAGCGAGTCTGGTCAGCGGCCTGCCAGAATGGTCTGGGAACAGTCAAAGGCACGTTGTCGGGTATGATGGCGGCAGAGCAAGCGGTCTTGGGGACATCTGATATGTTAACCGAGTATCTGGACCATCAGGCCCCCTCTAAATTGCCACCAGAGCCTTTCCTTTCTTTGGGTGCTAATATCTCGATGAAATGGAAAGAGTGGCAGGCTGGGATCGAGCTGTAATGTTAAATGATATTTCTTATAACTTTTGTAGCTATTACAACCATAGTAACCATGGCAGCCTTGATAAAGCTGCCAGGAGAGGCTGATGAGCGAATTTAATACCTCCGATTTTATGAATCCGATGATGACACAGACCTGGATGAATGGTCGTCATGAGGTGCGTTGCGTTAAAGTAATAGCTGAAACCCATGATGTAACAACCTTTACATTTGGTATGAGTCAGCCGGTATTGTTCTTCTTTAAACCAGGGCAATTTGTAACTCTGGAGCTGGAGATTGAGGGAGAGCGCGTAATGCGTTCATACACTATATCCAGCTCACCTTCGATCCCCTACAGTTTCTCAATTACTGTGAAACGGGTGGTTGACGGTAAAGTATCGAACTGGCTGCATGATAATCTCAAACCCGGCGATCAGCTCGCGGTGCATGGTCCGGTAGGGCAGTTCAACTGCATGGATTATCCGGCGGAAAAAATATTGCTGCTCTCTGGTGGGGTGGGAATCACGCCGGTGATGTCAATGGCGCGCTGGTGGTTTGATACCGATTCCGAAGTGGATATGGTGTTTGCCCATAGCGCCCGTAGCCCGAAAGATATTATATTCGCCCGGGAACTGGAATATATGTCGACCCGGATCGATAACTTCCAGATGCATCTGATTTGTGAGAAAACAGAGATAGGTCAGGCTTGGGGTGGCTATCGAGGCTACCTGAATCATCATATGTTAAGTCTGATCGCGCCAGACTTTATGGAGCGGGAAGTGTTCTGTTGCGGCCCTGAGCCTTATATGAAAGCGATTAAATCGATGCTGCAGGATGCAGGGTTTGATATGGATCGCTACCATGAGGAATCCTTTGGTGCGACTCCGGTTAAAGATGTTGAGCAGGCAGAGAAGCATGCCGATGCGGCAGAAATCGAAGACCTACAGCCTAAAGATATGGTGCAAGTCACCTTTACCGATGCGGGTAAAGAAGTTGCGGTGGCGCTTGGCACTAACCTGAATGAGGCGGCAATAGAAGCCGGAGTGAATATCTCCAAAGCTTGTGGTGTTGGTATCTGCGGTGCCTGCCGGGTGAAAGTGGTATCAGGTGATTTCGAAATGGCCCAGAATGGCGGCATTTCAGAGGAAGAGATCGCACAGGGTTATGTGTTATCTTGCTGTACCAGCGTAACGGGCAATATAGAGATAGATTACTAGCTGTTTCAGTTTTTGCTTTTGTCGAAGGTTCATCGACTACTTTGATACAGGGCTGCGGCCCTGTTTTTTTCGTTAACGGAATCTATACATGACTGATCACCGTAAACAGTTCTGGCTCGGGGTACGGGATTTACTGCCACTGGTCTCCGGGGTGCTGCCGTTTGGCCTGATTGCAGGCGCTACGGGGGTTTCGTTGGGGATGACGCCCGAAATGGTCATGGGTATGACGGTGCTGTTTTTCGCAGGCTCGGCACAGCTGGCCGCGTATTCTCTGATTCAGGATAATGCGCCCTTTATCATTATTATGATTACCGCAGTGGTAGTGAATTTACGCTTTGCCATCTACAGCGCGACTTTTGCACCATTGTTAGGCCCCTTAAAAAAACGCTACCGACTGCCATTGGCATATATGTTGTCGGATCAAGTCTATGGCCTTTGTTCTATGCCCGAGCAGCAACAGAAGTCGGATTCTGAACGTCTCTGGTATTTGACAGGTGTAGCGGTATCAATGGCGCTGAGCTGGATACTTTCTGTAGTTTTGGGAATCGCGTTGGGTGCGAGCATACCGTCTCACTGGTCACTTGAATTCACCATTCCACTGGCCTTTCTGGCGATGTTGGTGACGACTATTAGCAATCGGCAGTTGTTTATGGTGGCGCTTATCTCCGGAAGCTGCGCGATAGGGTTCCAGCTGTTGCCTTATAATACTGGCTTCATAGTCGCTGTCGTGGCGGGGGTTAGCGCCGGTCTGTTGATACCGGGGCTATGGCAGAAATGGTCCGACAGAAAAGGAGGCGATAGTCGTGGATAATCTCACTCTCTGGATGCTGTTTTTTGCCGTAGGACTCGGTACTTTTTTGGTGCGGCTCTCTTTTATCCAGTTGCATGGCAGTACCGAAGCACTGATTCAGCGCAGTAAAAATGTTCTGATGTTGCTGCCGCCGGCAATTCTGGCAGCACTCTGTATCCCGGCCATAGTGTTTTCCCGTCCGGTTACCGAATATCAGGTTGATCCAGTGCAGTTATTGGCAGCCGCAGTGACTATCTTGATCGCGAAATTTAGTCGTAGTGTCTTCTGGCCGGTGGTGGGAGGAATGTTATGTTTATGGCTGCTACGCATTCTTAGTAGCTAGAATCGCCGAACAAGTCAGCAGGCTAGAGCGTCGCTTAGCGACATGCCCGTGGCTATAAAAAGCGTAAAATCGTTCTTTCATAGTTGTGCGCAGGGTTCGAAGGTATCGCTTTGTAAGCGGGCCGCTTCATAAGTACTGGCTATTGTGGAAAGCGCTAGCAGGCTACAGTGGGTACCTCGCCGGGCTAGAATGTTGATATGTTGGGGATGCCTTACAGGGTCTTAAACTGGGTGAATTATGCAACATGAATTGACAAATTTACCACCACTGACGGCGTTACGAACCTTTGAAGCAGCGGCGCGGCATTGCAGCTTCAAACAAGCGGCGGGTGAGTTATGCGTCACTCAGGCAGCGGTGAGTCGGCAGATCAGACAGTTGGAAGAACGGCTGGGGGTCAACCTGTTTCTACGAAGTCATCGCCGGGTCAATCTGACAGAACAGGGGCGACAACTGTTTCAGACGGTGAACCGATCACTGGTCGATATCGCCACCACTACCCGGGAAATTCAATCTGATTCGGGTCTGAATTATCTTAAACTGTATGCGACCAGTTCTTTCTCGCGATTGTGGCTGGTACCGCGACTTAGCCAGTTGCGCAGGGCGCATCCAGAGATTCATCTGCACCTTATCAGCGTAGAAGAAAACCCGGCAATGGCGGATAAGTTTGATGCCGGCATTACCCTTGGGTTGGAGGACAATGCGGGTTATCAGTCCGACTTTCTCTTTTCTGAGCAGGTTTTTCCAGTCTGTACGCCGGCGTTTATTGAAGCCAATCCGGCTGCTTGTACCCTAGAGGGGTTGATGCAACAGCCACTGCTTGAATTGGATGCTAAGTTCTGGAACGCAAAATGGTGGTCTGCGGTGGACTGGTCATTCTGGTTAGACCAACAAGGCTTGGGCGCTAAAGCGGTAACTGCCGAGATGTCCTTTAGCCATTTTCCAATGCTGCTGGATGCGGTATTACAAGATGTGGGTATCGGCCTTGGCTGGTGTCATTTGGTGCAGAATCTATTAGATGAAGGGCAGCTGATTCGCCCGGTGAGAGAAAGCTATTCGGCACCAGGGCGAAAACATTATTTTGTCTGTCGGAATGAACTAGTGGATAAGCCAGAGATAAAGTTATTACGTCGCTGGCTGCTGGAACAAACCGCGATTTTCAGAACTGAAGAGCTTATGTAAAAGGTCAGCCTGGACTTTTTTCATAAAAAAACCGGTAATTCTTATTACCGGTTTTTTTTGACTGAAAATTAGAAAGGCAAAGGTAGCTTAGCCGTCCTGCCGCCATCAACAACGAAGGTTTGTCCGGTTACAAAACCGGCCTCAGCAGACGCCAGAAACGCCACCATATTGCCGATATCTGACGGTTCACCGGTGCGTCCGATCGGGTGCATGGCGTGCAGATCCTGTCGGGCTTGCTGTGGGTCATCCTGAGCATTGATGTAGTCATTGCTTAGGTCGGAGTTGATCCAGCCAGGAGCGATGGTATTACAGCGAATCCCGTCTTTACCCAGATCCACTGCCAGGGCGCGGGTGAAACCATGAACGCCAGCTTTTGAACCACAGTAGGCGGCATGGTAAGGGTTAGCGCCGATGCCTTCGATAGAACCGATGTTGATGATGCTAGCAGCACCTTTGGCTCGCATCTGTTCCAGTACTGCTTTGGCAAGAAATACCGGTGCCCGCATATTGACGATCATCATCCGGTCCCAGTTTGCTTCATCCATGTCCTCGATGTGTTGCTCGAACATAAAGCCGGCGTTATTGACCAGAA
>JAGPUU010000310.1 GCA_018067325.1 Amphritea sp. | reverse complement strand
TTGGATGCATTGCGATCCTGAGCATCGTCGGAATTGAGCAGCCCCGCACTGCGCGGCGGATCAGGGTGCAGCCATAAAGCTACAGGGTCAGGTGCGAAGCGGGCTTCCGGCAATGCTGTTACAGAGCCAGGCTGAATCAGCGCTTGCTGTATTGCCTGTTCCAGCGCTGCCGCTTCAGGTTTAAGTCTTTCAGGCACGGGTCGCAAGGCAATATATGCCTGCACCAGTGTTAGGTAGCGATGATGTAGTCCCTGAAACTGTCTCAGGGTGTGCAAGGTTCGCTGCTGATTATCAACAATCCAGTTCCGACTCTGATGGACTTCCGCCGGAACCCGGGCCCCTGCCATTGCTGCCAGCCAGAAATACAGATCGCGGTTAAGTTGTCGATCAGGAAACACATCGAGCTGAGCCGGCAAGTAGAGGCAAGTTTCATCCTGCCAGGCCAGCTCCACTTTACGCCCACTACCCGCAACCCGCTGCAGCCAGTTTCTACGTGCTTTATGCAGGGTTGCTGTTGTCGCAGTGACACGCAGTGCACTATCGCCCCCCAGTGCTCGGAAAAACACACCCAGCGGGGCTTTAACCTGATCCAGGGTCACCGCCGCTTCCGCATAGCCTTGTTTTGCTACACGGGTAATTAAGCGGTCCCATATCTGACCTACCTGTTCTTCCATCGGGGTGCTACTCCAACAACTGATTCATTGACCGGTCCGGTGACAGAGCCTTTAGCCTTAAAAATCCTTACACATTATAGACTTAGGCTTCCGCACTGCCAAAGGCAGCCTGTACCAGCTCCATCAGTCCGGCAACGATATCCGTATCATCCGTCAGTGGCTCGATCATGCCTGCCCGACAAGCTTTAACCGGATCGAAGCCGGTATTAATCAGAGTCGCTGTGTATACCAGCAGACGAGTACTGGCGCCCTCTTCGAGATCCTGATCTTTCAGTTCCCTAAGGGTATTTGCCAACACCACCAGACGCTGGGCCATCGTTTTATCCACATTGGTCTCGTTGATTAGCACCTCGACTTCGGCCGGAGCCGGCAGGTAATCAAAGCTCATCGATAGAAAGCGCTGACGGGTACTGGGCTTCATCCCTTTCAGTAAATTCTGATAGCCCGGGTTATATGAGACCACCAGCATGAAGTTGTCTGGGGCATGCAGGATTTCACCGGTCCGGTCGATGGGCAAGATTCGCCGGTCATCGGTAAGCGGGTGAATCACCACCGTCGTATCTTTGCGCGCTTCGACCACTTCATCCAGATAACAGATACCGCCTTCTCGCACGGCCCGGGTTAAGGGGCCATCGCTCCATACGGTCGCGCCATCACCAATCAAATGACGCCCGACCAGGTCAGAAGCGCTCAGATCATCATGACAAGCCACTGTGTAGAGTGGCAGATTCAGTTTCTCCGCCATATGGCTAATAAAGCGGGTTTTACCGCAGCCGGTCGGCCCTTTGATCAATACCGGCAATTTATGCTCATAGGCATGCATAAAGAGTTCGATCTCATCACCCTGAGGTTCGTAGAACGGTAATTCCTCTTTCTTATCCAGCTGAGTAACAGCACTCATACTCTAACTCCTATCATTCTTCAAAAGGCGTAGGTCAGGGTGATGATCACCCCCAGCACAGGTGCGTACGCCAGTAACATGACTCGCCAAAAAAGCGGAGCATTTCTCAGCCCCATAAATGAATCTACTAATACTTTTGCTTTAACCACCGTAACCAACAGCACGATCGCCACCAGCCCAATAGTCACAGTATAGGGTTCAGCCAGCAGGGCTGTAGCCATGGTCAAGATTAACAATAGCAACCACAACAGGATTAATTTCAGCCCGGCAAATTTTGATTTGAAAACCCTACTCATAATCTAACCTCAGCCGTGCAGCACATAAATCAGTGGAAACAGGATCAACCATAGAAGATCCACCATATGCCAGTAGCAGGCACCACTTTCAAACTCACTCATGCGCTCAGCATGATAACTACCCTTGGCAACTTTAACCGCCAGGACTATCAGCACCAGCATCCCCAGAATCACATGGAACATATGAAACGCAGTAAGACCGAAGTAAAAAAAGTAGAAATCATTACTGCTCAGGCCAAAGCCCAGTTCGGCAACATGCAGATACTCATAGCCTTTTATCGTCAAATAAACGCAACCACTTAGCAACGCCAGAACAATATTCAATACCGTTTTTTTCGGCAGGTTCCTGAGCAGGGCCTGCTGTGCCGCCACCACAAAATAACTACTGGTCAGCAACGCCAGAGTATTACCCAGCCCCGCATTGATATTGATATTCGCTTGCCCCTCGGCAAACATATCAGGGAAGCGTGCCCGGGTGATGGCATAGAGGATAAACAGCAGAGCAAACACACTGAGTTCCGCCATAATAAACAACCAGACTGCAAAATCACCCGGCATTTCCTTTTCCAGCGTTGCGGACGGCGGTATTTCAACGGCGTTCATCATCGTCCTCTTTTTTGCGGCTTTGAATATTGATTGCTGGAATCATCCGATCTTTGTCCGGGTCCCGATACTGATCTCCAGGAGTCCAGTGTAACAATCCACCGCCGGGGTTATCTTTCTGAACTTCATTGCAGGCATGAATACACTCGCTGCATTGTGTACAGGTAAACTTTCGACGCTTGATTCCACGCGCCGGCAAGCGCATTGGACAGGCTGCATCGCAGGCGCTGTTACAATCTTTACACAGATCTGCCCGTTTACTGTCAAAACTAACCATCAGCGCCTTAGGATTAGCCATCCAAAGCAAGCTCTGCATCACCCCCAGGGCACAACCAAACTTGCAGAACAGGTGACGGGCAAACAGGAAGTCGCTCAAAAACACCAATGTCGCAACGCTGACAAACAAGGCTCTGCCACCGCCTAGCTGCCAGTGAAGTAAGTCCTGATACAGTTCCAACGGTGGTACCAGATAACCCAGTAAGCCCACCGACCAAACCAGTGCCATCAACGTGCTGCTGCCGATCAGCATCAGCCAGGCAGCCGAACTATGGGGTTTACTGCCCTTTTCCCAGATGGTTGGCCGGCCAATAAGCTTCTGCATCTGCCCGTTGATCAATTCTACTACTGAGAAATGAGGACATAACCAGCCACAATAAAGACGACCATACTTAGCAGCGATCCAAATTCCGGCAGCAACCAGTATGACGATCGGCAGCAACACCCGTATCAGGATCTGAAAAGCGGCATCCGTACCCGCAACTCCCGCAATAGCCTGATCAATACCTAATCCCAATGACTGGCCAAACAGAATAAAGTGCCCTTCAGTCAGGTCATAGCGAAACAGGTTAGTTACCGGAGCAATCAGAAACAGGAGGAAAAAAGCGGTACGGCTTAAATTACGATAGAACTGTTGAGGTTGAAGCATTACAAAGACCCGATATAGCCCCCACCTGACGGCGGGGGCTGCTGTGTCGGATTAGCTGGAAACTACGTTTTCAGCTGGAGTCAGACGTGCTTCTTCGCCTTTAACGAAGAAGCTTGCGATATAGGTGAACAGACCGGCCAGGAAGACCAAGCCAGCAGCTTCTCGCATCCAATAAAACATTGTGAGCTGATCCTGCACCACCATGAATGCCTGCGGCGTTTCACTATAACGTTGCAGATATACCTGCAAGATACCAGCACCGGTCAGGAACAGGGTGATAAATACCATCGAAATAGTCATCAACCAAAAACCCCACATCTCCACAACCTGAGACTTATTACTGTTCGCGGCATCACGGCCATTCAGAATAGGCATAGCGTAAGAGATCATAGTCAGAACAATCATTACGTATGCACCGTAGAACGCCATATGTCCATGCGCTGCAGTGATCTGAGAACCGTGAGTGTAGTAGTTAACCGGAGCCAGAGTATGCAAGAAGCCCCATACACCCGCACCCAGGAACGCCATTACACCAGTACCCAGTACCCAGAGTGTAGCGGCACGGTTAGGATGCTGACGACGACGTTTGTTTACCATATTGAAAGCAAACAGCGTCATCATGAAGAACGGTATGGGTTCCATTGCAGAGAATACAGAGCCAATCCACAACCAGTAATCCGGCGTACCAATGAAGAAGTAGTGATGACCTGTACCCAACAAACCTGTAATCAACGCCATGGCGATAATGACATATAGCCATTTTTCGATTACCTCACGGTCTACCCCGGTAATCTTAATCAGCGTAAAGGCTAGAATTGAGCCCAGAATCAGTTCCCAAACACCCTCTACCCACAGATGTACAACCCACCACCAGAACATTTTGTCCAGTACCAGATTGGTAGGATTGTAGAAAGAGAACAGGAAGAACACTGCCAGACCAACCAGACCCATCAGCAACACCATGGAAATAACTGTCTTGCGACCACGCAAGATAGTCATACCGATATTGAAAATGAAGCCCAGCACCACAATCACTATACCTATTTTGGTAATAGTCGGCTGTTCAAGGAACTCTCGTCCCATGGTCGGTAACAGATCATTACCGGTGATTCTTGCCAGGGTCGCATAAGGTACGGCCAGATAACCAACAATCGTCAGCGCACCAGCAACCAGGAATACCCAGAACAATATTATCGCCAGTTTTGGCGAGTAAAGTTCAGTCTCTGACTCTTCGGGCACCATAAAATATGCGGCACCCATAAAACCAAATAACAGCCATACGATCAGTAGATTCGTATGCACCATACGGGCAACGTTAAACGGGACTTCAGGGAATAAAAAGTCCCCTACTACATACTGTAATCCCATAATAATACCGAACAGAATCTGTCCGACAAATAGGCCAATTGCCGCAATAAAATACGGTTTGGCAACCGACTGTGATGAATACTTCATGATTGCCCCTTAGCCCTGAATATTTGGCGGCCAGTTGTTAGTATCAATTTCTGAAGAGTACTTCAGGAATTCTGCAATAGCGTCCAGCTCTTCCTCACTCAAGTTGAACTGAGGCATGCTACGACGTCCAGGAATGCCATCAACAGGTCGACTCTTAATGAACCCTTTAATCGCCTCTTTACTGCGACCAAAACGCTCGTATACATTACCCAGCTCAGGAGCAAAGTATGCACCCTCGCCCAGCAGCGTATGGCAACCGATGCAGTTGTTGTCTTCCCAGACTTTCTTACCCAGAGCAACCTCTGGTGTAATATTCTGACGGTTATCCCGATCTGGGAGCACCGTCACGGTATGCGTGGTCAAACCGATCAAAATCAGCAGGAAAAAAAGACTCCCGCCGAAGAAGATATTTCTGGCCATCGACTTGGTAAATGTTTGATTCATTAGGTATCTCCGAACCTTTTTCAAAGAGCTAAAGCTCTTTGACCATGCGACAATAGTACTAGGTTACCGGTATTGTCTCAGGTCAGCTGCTCCCAGCCTTGACCATAATCAATAATCGAAAAATACTTGATTAAAACTGTCGGTTTTGTTTCGGTATAAGGATGAATAACATCAAGAACGTCAAAAAGAAGCAATCTAGTCTGGCCATCGCTGCCCAGGGTCTTTATCTATTGAACCTGCTGTTCCTGCCTGGGCTAGCGTTTTTAATTCTGATCGGGCTTTTTCTAAGACGACAAAAAACACCCGACCTGCTGGGGAATTGCCATCTGTATCAGGCGGTTTTACTGAGTGGGTGGGGATTGGCACTATTGGTCGGGGGTGGACTGCCGCTTTGGCTGTTACTCCATGACAGTCCCGCAGGCATCACTATGACTCTGCTCTATATAATAGTAATCCATACCGGCTTTGTACTGCTGGGAATAATCGGGTTAGCCAAAGCCATCAGCGGCCAGCATTTTCATCCCTGTAGTAAGCGGTGTCCTTACCCGTAGCTAGCTGCGTTACCCGACAGGCATACGCAGCCTATCTAAACCCCATAAAGTTTAGATTAAGTTGGCTTTGGACCGAGCATCCGCTGCGCCTTGGTGATCACCACCATCGCTACGAATATCGGCGATCAGGAACCACAGTTTACGTTCCATTGCAGAACGTCCTCTGGCTAACGTCAGACCTTTAAGTGCCAGTTGTTCCGCCTGCAAATATTGACCCTGCTGGCGACGCAGATCTGCCAATTGCAGATAGACCTGTGGGTCACGGGGGGCAATTCGCTGGGCACGCTCAAGACTGCTTTGCGCAGAACGGTACTCGCCCTGCTTCTGCTGCTGACGAGCACCGTCTAACAACGCAACCACCGCAGGGTTTCTTTGAGTCACCGGCTTTGGCGCAGCCACTTCAGTGGTTACCACAGTAAATCCCTGACCGGTCTCCACCGGGGTAGCAATTGCGGTTCCAGAATTGGCATTGCGATCAATCACCACCTCGCCCCCGGAAACAGAACGATCTTCCACCGTTGGGCTCAGGTTGGCATTACCGCCGATACAACCACTCAGCAATGAGGTAAACACTAACCCCAGGCCTGTACTGATAACTTTATTCATCTGTATTATTCCGATCTGAACCAGCGCTTGAACAAATCAAGCGGATTGCTAACGATAGTATCACCACAACCGGATGATTCCTGGGGCTCTGAACCCTTGATAAAAGGTAATTGTCGGGCACCTTCACAGCCCTCTCCCGACAAAAGTCCGGTTGCATCTTCAACCCAATGATACTCGATATCTGCAGGTCTTTCCGCCATAAATGGCTGTGGTCGTGATTGTTTCATAAACTCAGTCCACACCCGCAAAGCACCACTGCTGCCAGTCAGCGGCAGGGGCTTGTTATTATCCAACCCCAGCCAGACAACCGCCAGTCGGTCACCGGCAAAGCCCGCAAACCAGCTATCACGCTGATCATTGGTGGTGCCAGTCTTACCCGCCACTGTCAGATTCCGTGGTAAACGGCTATAAACGGAACGAGCCGTTCCTTCAGTAACAACCTCTTGGAGCGCATACTGAATCAGATGTACCGGACCATCCGCTACCGTCTGCATTATGCTGAACGGATAACGGGACAATTCCTCGTTATGACTATCGGTGACCATACGTATCGCCCGCATCGGCACCTGAAAGCCATTTCCGGCGATAGTTTGATACAACTGAGCAACTTCCAGTGGCGACAGAGCCGTTGATCCAAGCAGCATCGATGGATACTCCTTAACGTCGCGCTGCAGCCCCAATCGCTTAAGCATATCGACCACTTTATCTGTACCAATCTCAAGCCCCAAGCGGGCAGTTGACTGATTGTATGAATGCGCTAGCGCACTATGTAACGGCACCAGACCATGACTGCTGCGACCATAGTTTTTTGGTTTCCAGACGTCACCATTGGCCAGCTTCACCTCGATAGGCTCATCTTCGATGATCGAGGAGAGCGTATACCCCTCTTCCAACGCGGCCAGGTAAACAGCGGGCTTAATCAATGATCCCACCGGGCGCCTTGCATCCAGAGCACGGTTGAAGCCCTGATAGCGGGTATTTCGCCCACCAACAATAGCCAGTACCTCTCCACTCAGCGGGTTACTTACCACGATGCTGCCTTCGAGCTCTTTGACCGGTTGGCCATAGCGTTTCTGCAGTTTGGCAACCACCTCTACCAGACTACGCTCAGCGCGAATCTGCGCGATAGGGTCCAGTGTGGTAAACACCCGCAACCCTTCACTATTCAGGGCCTCTTCGGGGTACTCTTCCCGCAACTGGCGCTTTACCAGATCCATATAGGCAGGATACGCGCCTTTCAGCAGACTTTGCTGCTTCACCACACTCAGAGGCTGCTTCTCAGCTTTCAGCCGCTCTGCCATGGTGATGTTGCCTTGTTCCTCCAGCACCTTAAGCACCAGGTTACGACGTTGGGTCGCGCGCTGCGGATGCCGCCGTGGATCATAATAAGAGGGCCCTTTTACCATCGCGGCTAATAAGGCGACCTGGTGTAGTTTGAGTTCCCGGATCGGTTGGGCAAAGAAATACTGACTAGCCAAACCGAAACCATGGATCGCCCGGGCGCCCTCCTGCCCCAGATAAACCTCATTCAGGTAGGCCTCAAGAATTTCGTCTTTGCTGTAGTGTAGATCCAGCAGCATCGCCATCGGAATCTCTGCCAGCTTTCGGCTCAGCGAACGCTCAGAACTGAGATAGAAATTCTTAATCAGCTGCTGAGTCAGGGTGCTCCCCCCCTGAACAAACCGTTTCGCCTTAACATTGGCAACCATCGCCCGGGCGATTCCCCGGGGAGAAACACCGTAATGGCTGTAATAGCTGCGGTCTTCAATCGCGATAAGCGCATCAACCAGATACAGCGGCGCCTCAGATAACTGAATCAGATCCCGGTCTTCATTGTCTCTTGGGTATATTCCCCCAATCAGCGCCGGCTCTAACCGTGCCAGCGACAGTGATCTACCCGATTCATCGCGAATAGCGCTCAGATGCTCACCGCTGAACTCTATCAACAGTTTACGCGCATCTTCAGGGCCATCGGGAAAATCAAAGCCGCGAGTGAAGACCCGCGCTCGGGTACTGGCCCATTCAGCACTACCGGGTTGCGTAGCCCGAGCGGTGAATTGATAACCCAGCCCTTTCAGCTCAATTTTCAGATCTTCACGACTGAGATTCTGACCCGGAAAGAGCTCCAGCGGACGGGCATAGACTTTGGCGGGTAACGCCCAGCGCTTACCCTCAAATTTTGCTTTCACCTGAGCATCAAGATAGACCAGCCCAGCGCCGGCAACTACCAGAACAACCAGTGTTAACTTGAGTAGTAATTTAAATAAACGTAGCTTCCATGACGGCTTTTTCGGCTGCGTTTTGCGACTCTTTTGGGAACGGGATGAAGCTGCCCCTCTCTTTTTTGCCATTGGCTACGTATAATCCTCTGTGAAATCGGCAACTACTTAAAAAATTCATGACTCAAGAACTGATTACAGCCCTGTCAAATCCAAACAATTATCCTCACCCGGTCACTGATATCCGGGTGATAGAGACGCATATCTCCTGGGTGATTCTGACTGGCGAGATCGCTTACAAAATCAAAAAGCCCGTAAACTTTGGATTTCTAGATTTTACCAGTCTGGAGAGTCGCAAACACTACTGTAATGAAGAACTACGTCTTAATCAGCGATTAGCACCCGATATTTATCAGCAGGTAGTCTCTATATCTGGCTCAGCGGCAAATCCCACCTTAACCGGTGGTGAATTAACCAAATCTGAACTGGCTGATAATGACAATACTAATACCGACTTAAGCAACCCCGAAGAACCTTTCGAATATGCCGTACAGATGCGGCAGTTTGATGATTCCCTGCGGTTAGACCGCCTGTTACAGAAAAGTGCCCTAACACCGGAACATATTGACGAACTCAGTCAACAGATCGCTAATTTCCACCTTCAGGTACCCCATGCCAGCACCGATGGACCCTGGGGAGAGCCTGAAACTATCTGGGGAGTAGTGAGTGACAACTTCCTCCACACAGGCGAACATCTGGACACTCTGGACGACTGGATGGAGCTTCAGCAGTTGGCATACCAAATCAGCCAGCAGTTTCGCAGCCTGACACCCAAAATAGAACAGCGTAAGCGGGAAGGTAAGATTCGCGAGTGCCATGGCGATCTACATCTGGCTAATACGACCCTGCTGGAGAATCAGGTAAGGCTGTTTGACTGTATCGAATTTAATCTTGAGTTCCGCTGGATCGATACCATCTGCGATCTGGCATTCCTATTGATGGACCTGGAAGCCAATCAGCAACAACCGTTATCTCATCGCGCCCTGAATCGTTACCTGGAACTGACCGGAGACTATGACGGCACCCAGCTACTGAATTTTTATAAAGGCTACCGGGCGATGGTGCGAGCCAAAGTAGCGATGATCGGTGCCGAACGGGACCTATTGGAGTACCACCGCTATATCAAGCTAGCTCTGAGCTACGCCAACAAGCCCTCGCCGGTACTATTCCTAATGCATGGTGTCTCCGGCAGCGGCAAAAGCTATATCAGCCAGAAATTATTGGAACGCAGTGGTGCCATCCGCATCCGTTCAGACATTGAACGTAAACGCCTCCACCGGGAGTCCAACTTGAAAGGGGAAAACCTGGAGCTCTATGGTCATGAGATGAATGTGCATACCTATAATCATCTCAAAGCCCTGACGCTAAAGCTGCTCAAAGTAGGTGAATCCGTTATCGTCGATGCCACTTTTATCCGGGAACGCACCCGCACCAGCTATATCCAGATGGCGGAAAAACTCGGCATAGGCATTCGCATTATCTCCTGCAGCTGTAATCAGACGTTAATGGAGCGCCGCCTTGTACGGCGTCAACAGGAAGGCACAGACCCTTCAGATGCGAATGTTGAGATCATGCGACAGCAACAGGGCAGCAAACAGCCTTTAACCAAAGCGGAACAACCTTTCTGCTACAAAGTGGATACCAACGCAGCAGAACCGATAGAACGTCTCTGTGAGCTAATCAGACAGGATCCGCTAATTACCCTACCCCTAAGCGACTAAGACCAAGACTTAACCCCCTACTTAGTCCCTTTACTTATAACCTTCACTTATAAAAAAAGGGCCTGACTCAGTTTCCACTTTTCGTACCGATACTTGATACAGATCGCTGAGAGTTTTTTCAATCATCACCTCATCTACCGGCCCTGAAGCTAACATCTGTCCGTTCTGCAGCAAAACAATCTGGTCCGCCAGCTGCGCCGCCAAATTAAGATCGTGCAGCACACAACAAACCGCTACTCCATTAACCGCTACTTCCCGGATACGTTGCAACAGCAGCTGTTGGTATCTCAGATCCATCTCACTGACCGGCTCATCCAGCAGCAACATCTGACACTGATCACCCACCTGGGCCATTACCCGGGCAACCTGAACCCGCTGCTGTTCGCCACCGGACAACGACGTGTACTGACGCTGAGCCAGCGAACCCAGTTCAAACTGCGTTAGGTAATCATTCACCCGTTCAGCCGTAGCGACAGAATCCAGCTGTAACGGATAGCACCCCAGGGCGACGACTTCATCAACCCGAAAAGGGAAATTCAACGGCTGCTGTTGGGTATACATCGCTAGATAGAGCGCTCTTAATTGTGGATCTAGCCCTGACACAGGCTGTTTTTCTAAGAACACAGAGCCACTATCTGGCGAGTACAATCCAGACAGCAAGCTTAACAAACTGGACTTACCCGCTCCATTAGGGCCCAGCAGCACGGTCACCTCCCCCGGAATTAGCTGCAGGTTAATATCCTGCAGCAACGACTTACCATTTCGGCTCAGGCTCAGATGGTTAGCAGTTAGCATATGCCTGACTCCTGTTTACGCCGGGTCAGCAGTAATAGAAAAAATGGACCGCCCACCAGCGCGGTGACTATCCCCACCGGCAATTCCGCCGGCGAGACTAGCAGACGGGAGAGGATGTCGGCTACCGTCAGTAACACCGCTCCCAGCAAGCCAGATAAGGGTAGCAATCTCCGGTTATCTGGGCCGGTCATCAGGCGTACCAGATGCGGTACCACCAGGCCGACAAACCCGATAATGCCGGTCAGCGCTACTACCGCACCAACACCCAGCGCGATCAACAGAATCATTACCCGTTTACAACGCACCACATCTAGCCCTAACAGGCTCGCCTGCTGCTCTCCCAGCAGTAACAGATTCAACTTTTGACCATAGCGGGGCAATAGCCATAAAACCGGCAGCGCAGCCACCAGCAACACCAGCAAGTCCTGCCAGCGACTGTGATTCAGACTACCTAACAACCAGAAGCTCAGCTGGCGCAACTCATTATCTGCGGCAAAGTACTTCAATCCACCAAGCCCGGCGAGCGCTATCGCATTGATCGCAATACCACAGAGCAACATATTAGTGACTGAGACACCCTGTAATGTGACAGCCAATCGGGCCACCAGCAAAGTCGTTACCACCCCGCCTGCAAAAGCGGCTAGTGGTAATAACAGGCCACCCAACAAAGCCACTGAACTACCCAACAACACCATAACAATGCCCGCACTCAGGGCCGCACCTGCAGAGATACCGATCAGGCCGGGGTCTGCCAGTGGGTTTCTAAAGAGCGATTGCGCTGCCGCGCCGGTCATTGCCAGCACGGCTCCGGCTAACAACGTCAGCAGTAAACGAGGCATCCGTAGCTGCCAGAACACCTGACTGGCAACCGAATCGCCAAAAATCGACGTCAGATCAAGAGACACCGGGCCAGTGATGAGCGATAAGATCATCACCAACGGCAGCGAAAGCCATAATAATAACGATATTTTTGTTTTATTCATCAGTGCGGTTCCAGAACAAAATCAACCGGGATACGAACATAGGAAGCGACCGCGACGCCATTAGTCTGACCAGGTACGAACTGCCACTGCTGCACGGCCTTGCGAGCCGCCTGATCCAGCAACTCCGAGCCCGAACTCTGTTCTATAAGCAAATCAAGGACATCACCGGCCGGGCCAATATCTGCCCGCAACACCACCTGCCCCTCAATGCCTCGTTTACGGGCTAAACGGGGATATTTAGGCGGCTGTGGTGGAATACGAAACGCTGGATTCGACTGATACAAAGGGGCTGCCCGAATAGCCTCAGGCGCGGGAATTGCCTGCTGCGCTGTAGCGATAAGCTCTTCTTTAAGCTCCTCTGCAGGTTCTTCTGTAAGCACTTCTGTAAGCACTTCTGTCATCACTTTTGTTAGCTCCCTTTGACCCAAACGAACCTCTGACTCCGGCGAAGGGAAAACTTCTGCGCTCTCCTTGTTAATCTTAGTCTCATTAATGCTTTGAGTTTGTTTGAGCGCTTGCGAGGCCCCTATCGTTTTCGAAAGAATCGGGGAAACCGTCTGGTATTCGGAAGACTCTGAGGCAGAAGCACTTGACTGAGGGCGCTGTGATTTTAAAGGCTTTAGCACTGATGATTCTGAGTTTTCGGGCTCTTGCATCGCAGGGGCAGATTCCACATTGTCCGATATTTTTTCAATGACTGTATCAACATCAGAACGGCTCGCCGTTACTCTGATCGCCAGGCTTTGCCCGCTTAGTTTTGGCGATTCTTCGTCAGCCAGCCAGCCACCACCGATCAGCGTCAGATGCACTGCCCCTGACAGAAAGATGGCTACTATAAATATGCGCAGCTCCAAAAGAGTCGCTAGCAGGCTGTTCACAAGTTCAAATCGCTATTATCTGTAAAAGTATGTGTAAGGTATAAGTAGTAACAAAAGATGGCGATTATAATAGCAGCATCAGCCAGACTGTCTGATATTTTCTCATGGAACTATTAAGCGGATTCACTATGACCACTGTCACCCTGTTATGCCGGATAGACGAACTGCCAGAAAATGGAGCCAAAGGATTTGACCTTGAGCAGCGCAAGCTTTTTGCCGTAAAGCGTCAGGGAGAGGTTTTTCTTTACGAGAACCGCTGTCCTCATCAAGGAATTCCGCTGGAATGGATGCCGGATGTCTTTCTTGATGCTGAAAAACAGTTTATCCAGTGCTCAACCCACGGCGCACTGTTCACTATCGATCAGGGGCAATGTATTGTCGGCCCCTGCGTTGGCGCTAAGTTGCAGACGATAGCCTTCGAGATCATTGATGGGGCCCTCTGCATTCAGAACTAATCAAGCCCCAGAACCAGCCAAACTTAGAGAAGAACCGGCAGTGGATGGCTGATAGTCACCTCCTGTGGGGTGATTTTCGCACCGTACGCATAGACTTCCACTCCAGCCGAGATCGCTTCCCGCAACAGCTGGCCATATTTAGGATCAATATGGTCCGCAGGACGTACCTGTTCAATACCGGTATGGGGAACACAGAATATCAATACCGACCGATACCCCTGCTCTACCATCAGCATCAATTCTCGTAGATGTTTGGCCCCCCGGGTTGTGACTGCATCGGGAAAAGCACCAAGACCTTGCTGCTCTAACAATGTGACATTCTTGATCTCTACATAACAAGATGGCCGCTGAGCATCCTCCAGAAACAGGTCGATACGGCTATTTTCATCACCATACTTCACCTCCTGACGAATCGATTCATAGCCCTGAAGCTCGTCAATCACACCGGTTTCTATCGCCTCTTTGATCAGCGCATTAGCCCGACCGGTATTGATACAGGCCCAAAACTGACCTTCAACTCGAACCAGCTCCCAACCAAACAGGTATTTACGCTTTGGGTTTCCTGAGTCTTTTATCCAGACTTCGCTACCCGGGTCAGCACAGTTCTTCATTGAACCTGTATTTGGGCAGTGAACTGTCAGTTGACTTCCATCATCCAACTCAATGTCCGCCAGAAATCGTTTATAGCGTTTAATCAGTCGCCCCTGCTGCATATTCTCCAGCTTCATCGATTCAACCTGTGACGCAGACGTGACAGCGCTTTCTCGATCTGACCGATACCGGTGGTATAGGAGAAGCGGATAAACTGATTGGCCCGATGATCACCAAAATCGATACCGGGGGTCACCGCCACCTTATCCTGCTCTAGCAACTCCCAGCAAAAATCAAAGGTGTTATCAGTCAGGTGGGATGCGTCAGCATAAACATAAAACGCACCTTCCGGCATCAGAGGAATATCAAAACCCAGTTCCCGCAATCCATTAACTAAAAGGTCGCGGCGCTCCCTGAACGCCTCTCGACGCTGTTCAAGAATAGCTGTTGTTTCCGGATTAAACGCTTCTAACGCGGCGTACTGAGAGATTGTTGGTGGTGATATAAACAGATTCTGCGCCAGGCGTTCGATCTCGCCGACCGCTGATTCAGGCACGATTGTCCAACCCAACCGCCAACCAGTCATACCGAAGTATTTAGAAAAACTATTCAACACAAAAGCATCCTGATCCACTTCCAGCACTGAAGTCGCATCAAAACCATAGGTCAGACCATGATAAAGTTCATCGACAACCAGATGTCCGCCTTTTGCCCGGACAGTCTGGGAGATAAGCTCTAACTGCTCTCGATGAACCACGCTACCCGTTGGATTCGCAGGTGACGCAAGTAGTACCCCGGCGGTCTGCGCATCCCAATTCTGTTCAATCAGTTCAGGCGTCAGTTGATAGTTATCGCTGGCATCTACCGGTATAAGCTGACCTTGAGCTTCCAATAAACGCAAGAAACGGGGATTACAGGGATAACCAGGGTCCGCCATCATAAAACGCTGCCCCGGATTAGCCAGAGTAGCAAACACCATCAATAGAGCCCCTGAAGCACCCGCAGTAACAATCACCCGTTCAGCGGGGATATCCAACCCATAACGTTCTTTATAGAAACCGGCAATCGCCTCACGCAGCGGTGGAATTCCTGCCGCTGGCGTGTATTGGGTATGCCCGGCCCGAATGGCAGCAATACCGGCTTCAGAAACCGGTTCAGGCGTAGCAAAATCAGGTTCACCGGCGCACATATGCACAACATCATGTCCAAGCGCATCCAGCTCTTTTGCCCGCTTTAACAGATCCATAACTTTAAAGGAGTCGATCTCAGCGACCCGGTCCGACCAGTTATTCATTAAAGGAGGTTTCCTTGGTGATTAAAATAAAGGATAGATAACAGATGCGCAGATTATACATTAGTACCAACACCAGCAAAGAGCCTCTCCATTGACAGTGATCAGCTAATACTGGCTGAATTCTTACTAGAAACCGGGTAATCACTGCTATATTTAGACGTTATGCTACTGTCATTTCTGATGACCATACAAAAGATTAATTAACTTAAGGAAAGGCGAACTTATCTTTTGAACTAGTTTTTTGATCTGGGGGCTGGTGAAACTTGGGCGGTTCTGGTACCTTCAGCTCCCTTCTGATTGTTGGTTTAATATTGCCAGCATCAAGGCCGTTGGTAGAAGCGTTCGGGCACGGTTGCCCGACTTTGTAGAAAGAGAAGCGAGGCAGAACTATGCCGCATCAAGAAACACAGTTCACACACTTTGAACCTTACCCTATTAAGGAAGGCGATGAGTACATGGACGAACCTCAGAAAGATCATTTCCGCAATATACTGAATGCCTGGAAACAGGAGCTGATGGAAGAGGTCGATCGTACCGTAAACCATCTGCAGGAAGAAGCGACCAACTTTGCAGATCCTAGTGATCGTGCAAGCCAGGAAGAAGAGTTCAGCCTGGAGCTTCGTACCCGTGACCGTGAGCGCAAACTTATCAATAAGATTTCCAAAGCGATGGAAAGTATTGATGAAGACGATTATGGCTACTGTAACGCTTGCGGTGTAGAAATTGGCGTTCGTCGCCTGGAAGCCCGTCCGACTGCAACCTTATGTATCGATTGCAAGACGCTGGCTGAGATCAAAGAGAAACAGCTCGGTATCTGATCTGTCTGCGGCTGACCCCTGGTCAGCCGCTGTTACAATGGTCTATACAGGACGTTTCGCCCCCTCACCCACAGGGCCGCTTCATTTCGGCTCCCTTCTGGCGGCTCTTGCCAGCTATCTTGACGCCCGTTCCCATCAGGGATATTGGTTGGTTCGCATCGAAGATCTGGATCCACCCCGGGAAATCAAAGGTGCTACTGACAGCATTCTTCGTACCCTTGAGCAACTTGGCCTCCACTGGGATCACAAGATTGTTCGACAAAGTCACCGTCTCAGTCTCTATAACGACATTCTCATAGATCTGACGAATAACGGTCTGACCTACCCCTGCACATGCTCCCGACAACAGATTCAGCTTCGTATTGGCAACGCCCTCTATGATGGCTTTTGCCGTGATCATAGACCCGAAGCCGATCAACTCTGCGCCATACGTAGCCGTTACGACACAAACTACAGCTTCGATGACCGAATTCTCGGACACCAGGACTTCGCTTATCAGAAGGAAGACTTTGTTATCTTTCGCCGAGATGGATTCTTTGCCTATCAATTAGCCGTTACGATTGATGATGCCGAACAACAGATCACTCATGTTGTACGCGGATCAGATCTGTTAGATTCAACACCCAAACAGATTCATCTGCAGCGTCAGCTGGGCTATCATCAGCCTGTCTACGCACATATTCCGGTGGCAACAAATGCGCTGGGGCAAAAGCTCAGTAAACAAACCTTTGCCCCAGCTCTGAATCAGAATGAAAGAGTACAGCTTGTGATAAAGGCATTAAATTTCCTCGGGCAGCAACCTATAGCAGAACTGGCAGACAGCACTATCGAAGAGTGCCTCAGCTGGGCCGTAGAGCACTGGAATCTAACCGCTATTCCTGCCTGCCTGAGCATGCCATTGGAGAAAAGCTAATGCATTTCTACCGCCTTTTAATCGTTTTGGTAATCGGTGGATACCTGCTATCCCCGATTCTGGATCAATGGTGGCCCGACGCAGCGACCCCCTGGTATCGGCCTTTCATTATCTGGGCAGCACTCATCCTGATGGTAGCAATTCTAGAGCGGAGGCGGCGTCAAGATGAGTTTTAATCTGACCGAACTACTGTTCATCGCGATTACCTACCTGACTTTTCTGTTTGGAACCGCATACATTACTGAACGGGGCTGGATTCCAGCCCGCGTCATCTACCATCCGATCACCTATATTCTGTCATTGGGGGTATTCACCAGTGTCTGGACTTTTTATGGCACTTTTGAACTAGCCAAAGAATCTGGCTATAGCTTCCTGGCTTCCTACTTGGGCGGGTCAGCGGCTTTTTTCCTGGCGCCAGTGATATTAGTGCCGATTCTCAGAATCACCCGAACCTATCAGCTCAGTTCCCTTGCAGATCTGTTTGCTTTCCGTTTTCGCTCCGCCACTGCTGGGACCCTGACAGCGATCTTCTCATTACTGGCAATACTGCCACTCATCTCCATACAGATTCATGCCGTAACTGATTCACTGCATATTCTTAACCAAGACTTCTCCTCTGATCAGGTCGCTATTGGATTCTGTACGCTGATCGCCCTCTTTTCGATACTGTTCGGCGCCCGTAACCCCTCACTGCGCTATAACCGCACCGGGTTAATTGTTGCAATGGCGACCGGATCGCTGATCAAACTGATCGCCATTGGCACAATAGCTCTCTATGCGTTATACGGTGTCATGGGCGGACCGGGTGGGCTCGATCTTTGGCTACAGCAACATCCAGAGGAGGTCGAAGTCTTCAACACCCCGCTGGACAGCGACATGTGGCGAACCATGTTGCTGGGATTTTTCTCTGCGATTATCGTGATGCCCCATACTTTTCACATGATGTTTACTGAAAACACCTCATCCAACAGCTTACATAAAGCCAGCTGGGGTATCCCACTCTACTTGCTACTATTGGCGCTGGCCGTTCCCCCCATTCTCTGGGCAGGTATAAAACTCGGCGTTGGCGATCATCCCGCCTTTCTTATTCTCAATATGGGCGTAGCGCTGGACTCTAATTTTCTGACCATTCTGGCCTTTATTGGAGGCTTGGCCGCGGCCAGCGGTATCATTATCGTCGCGACTATTTCAATCACTTCGATGTTGCAGAACCATATCGTTTTACCCTTGATCCCACCGATAGCAACCCATGAGCTATACTCGCGACTACTATGGCTAAGGCGAACACTGATCATCGTGATGATGATATTCAGCTATCTGTTCTATAGCAAAATTGGCCTGAATTTTAATCTGCAATGGCTTGGCACACTGGCATTTATCGCCTTTATGCAATTTCTACCCGGTATACTGGCAACTCTCTTCTGGCCCGGAGCCAACCGTACAGGCTTTTGCCTGGGACTGATTGCTGGCATGGGCACCTGGATTATTACCATGTTACTGGGCTTGCTCACCGGTACAGACACAGCACTGCTGAT
>JAGPUU010000305.1 GCA_018067325.1 Amphritea sp. | reverse complement strand
AGTAAACTTGGCGGATTTCTCTTCAAAAATTTTGTTCGCCAGGTTCTGAAACTCAGATTTCAGCTGATCCCGCGCTTCTGTCAGCAGTTGTAATTTCTCTGACTGCGATTCACGTTCACTTTCCAACCGGCTTTCCAGTTCGGCAACGCGCGCCTGCCGCTGGCTTAGCAATCGCTGCAAGTTATCCAGTTGTTCCTGAAGTTCTGCCAGCTGCTCATCCTGGCTTAACTTCTGGGACTCAACCTGTTGCAACCGCACCTGATCCAGCTCGAGTTCACGCACCTGAACGCTGACCTGTTGCATCTCCTGCTCAAGATACTGATGCTTATCGCTAGCTATACTCTGTTCAGCCTGAAAACGCTCAAGCTGGTCTTGTAGCTTCAGAACCTCGCTTTCCTGATGCTGGCGAGCGGTTTCGTACCGGCCTTTAAGTTTCAGCTTAACCAGCTGCATCAACATCAGCCCAAACAATAAGCCCAGCCCAGCACCGATGATGGCGCTTACAAGAGGATCATTGAGTAATTCAGTTAGCTGAGCAGAGGTCATCGGCATTCCCAACAGAGGGTGTCATATATGTTTGTTTACCAGAAATGGTACAACAGTCCGGCAGAAATGAGTGTCAGTGGCAGCATGATGAAGAGGTTCACTTTGTTACCAAACATACGCTGGGTAATACCGACAGATAGCGCAGGGAATGTGAGAAATATACTACTCAGCGGGATCCACCACTCCAGCAAACGAAACCCGTAAGCCAATGAACCAATGAGCGTCAGCGCACCTACATTGCCCGCCATAATCACCATCACCATACCATTTCTGCTCTGCAGAAAAGCGGGCTTATCTTCATCGGCCAGTTTATTCAGTTGCCCGGCACTCAGCGCCACAGACATGGAAACAAAACCGGAAAAAATAAACAGAATCAGCGGTTCCAAGGTGATACTCCAAATTACGTAGATATTAGAACGGATATTGTAAGGGATTTTTCCGCCTCAACCTATGGTATAGACGGCGATCTTGATTAAAAATATATTTCTCTTTAGTCGCGCCATATACTCAGGTTTAACCCTTAACAAGGTACCGCAGATGAAACACCTTGCTCTGCCAGTAGCGCTATTTCTGTTTCAATCGACACCCCTGATAGCGGAACCCACCCAATATGAGGTGATCGATAATAGCTATCAGGTCTGCCTCACTGAACCCTTATATAGACAGTTACTTAACTTTTCGCTCTATGGCGTCGGCAAACCACCAACGCAAGGCTGCTTCAACGCCTCGGCTGGTGCAAAAGCGATTATCCTTCAGTGCCCGGAAAGTGATATTATCCTCTGCCAATTTCGCCTGGAATCTGATGGTACTGATGCTATCGAAGTCTGGGCCAGTAAAGTGATGTTGAGAGAGATAGAATGACCCAGTATCTGGTTGATGAAGCCATTGAAGATTACGCCTTTATTCATACCGGCGAAGAGCCCCCCCTGCTGCAGGAACTGATCGATAAAACCAACGAAAACATGGGCTGGCCACAGAAGCTCTCTGGCCGTCTGGTTGGCCGTACGTTGAAACTGCTCAGCGCGATCCACCAGCCTAAGAATGCGCTTGAAATCGGTATGTTTACCGGTTATTCCGCGCTATCCATCGCTGAAGGGATGCCAGATGATGGACGACTCATCTGCTGTGAAACCAACCCCCGTGCAATCGAGTTTGCCCAAACTTTCTATGACCGAAGCGAACATGGTCACAAGATTGAAGTAATCTTTGGCAAGGCACTGGAGACCATGGAAAAACTCGACATTGAATTAGACTTCACCTTTATCGATGCCGATAAGCGTAACTACCTGAACTACTACAACCGGGTGAAAGAGATGACCCGCCCCGGTGGACTGATCGTTCTGGATAACGTGCTCTGGTCCGGTAAAGTCGTTCAGCCAGAATCAGAAATCGATGACATCCTAGTTGAAACCAACCGCATTATTGCCCAGGACCCAGATGTAGAAAACGTCTTCCTGACCGTGCGAGATGGCCTGAACGTCGTCAGAAAGCTTAGATAACTGAGATCAGGAAACTGATATTAGGAAACTAAGCTCAGAAAACCAGCGTCGCCAACCGACTTAACACAGGGTTATTTCACCATGCGCTTTATCATTCGTGCCTGCGATAACGTCTTTACTATTGAGCCTATTGAACCTTGTGATAGCCAGACAACACCTGATATCGCAGCCGAAGATTACCTCATAGAGAATGCCGATACCCTGCTAAGGCTCTACGTTGATACCGACCGAGATACCCCTCTGTTCACAACTTTACAAACCTTACGTGACGCATTTTTAGAGGATCTGGATGAAGTTGCAACCCAGGCAGAGATCTATGGTCTGATACATTGGTTACTGGGTGATAACGGCATCCGTGCAGAAGGGGCTTCGTTAGAAGAGACCGCCGACCGCCTCAGTGATATTGATATTGCGTCCGACAGCGACCAGTATACAGATATCATCTTTCACCTGAAGGATGCGGTAGACCGGCTCTACGAGATGGAACTGGACGACCTGTAACACTAGCGATTATCAAAAACAGGGAGGACTCAATGCGCAAACTGCTAATCGCGACAGTTCTCCTGCTTATCTTCATCGGCAGCTTTTATGCGGCATTACCCGCCATTGCCGAATACAGCGTCCGCCAGGTACTCACAGATCATCAGATCAGCGCCAGTTTTGATCTAAAACGACCGGATCTGAATCGCATTGAAATCAGCAAGCTTAAACTAGAAAAAGAGACTGCCGCTGAGTCTTTCATACTCACCGCCGAATCCATCAGCATCAACTTTAATCCCTGGCAGTTATTCAACGCACAGCGCATCAAAACCCTGAACGTCGAAACGCTTAAATTTGATCTAACACTAGACTCAACAGTCAATAAAGAGACAGCAGCTCAAGATATAGACCTGTCTCAGTTGCCATTTCCACCCCTGCCCTCCTATTTGCTCAGTCAGATTCCCGCTGACAATATCACCCTGTCAGATGTCTCCATTAATATAGCGGCTACCGGCAAGACACCCGGCAGAAGCATCACTTTTGCCGGCAGTGTCATCGCCAATCAAGAACAGTTAACGTTTAAAATAGAACAAATCGAAAATGCGCCCGAAACCCAACTGCAACTCATCATAAACAACCAGGACAGCGGGAAGCTGACCGTTTCTGTCGATCAAGCCCCC
>JAGPUU010000304.1 GCA_018067325.1 Amphritea sp. | reverse complement strand
CAACTCAATATTGCTAGAGGGGCGATAGCATTAAACATTCAGTAATAGGTATTCCCGTTCCCAGGAGCTGATGACTTCATGGAAGGTTTCGAACTCGGCCCGCTTAACGCCAATATATGCATCAACAAATGCTGAGCCCATAATTTCACGGAGTTCAGGGCAATCTTCCAAAAGCCTCAGGCCCTCTTCAAGTGAACGTGCCACCTCGACCGTATCGCCTTCATCAGCAGCCAGTTCTGAAACCGGCTTGTCTGGTTGCAAACTATGTTTTAACCCCAGATAACCACAGGCCAGACTTGCAGCAATAGCCAGATAAGGGTTGCAATCTGCCCCCGGAAAACGGTTTTCTATTCGGGTTGCTTCTAACGGTGCTTCGGGAGCCCGCAAACCAGTAGTACGGTTATCAATTCCCCATTTGAAGTTAACCGGTGCTGCGATATCAGGCGCAAAACGACGATAAGAATTCACATTGGGCGCATAGAACGAGATTGCGTGGTGAGTGTATTTCTGCAGCCCACCCAGATAGTTGTAAAACTTATCTGAGAACTTATTTTCTTTAGTGCCGGCAAAGATGTTTTTACCGGTTTTCACGTCGATGAGACTCTGGTGTATATGCATCGAGCTGCCGGGTTCATGCTGCATCGGCTTAGCCATAAAGGTCGCGTACATATCGTGTTTGAGGGCGGTTTCCCGCAGGGTACGCTTGAATACAAATACCTGATCAGCCAGGTCCAGTGCATCGCCATGAAGGAAGTTGATCTCCATCTGTGCAGCACCGGACTCATGGATCAGCGTGTCGACGTCCAATCCCTGAGCTTCACAATAACTGTATAGGGTATCGATCACCGGGTTGAATTCATTTACGGCGTCGATACTATATGATTGACGAGCAGTTTCCCGACGCCCAGAACGACCGGTAGCGGGTTTTAGCTCATAGTCAGGGTCGACATTTTTTTGAATCAGGTAGAACTCTACTTCAGGTGCGATAACCGGGCGCAGCCCTTCATCTTCATAGAGCTTTAACACCCTTCGAAGGACAGAACGACTGGCTAATGGGTGCAGTTCACCGTTGTTCGTATAGCAGTCATTAATCACTTGTGCAGTAGGCTCATCAGCCCAGGGAACCAGGCGTATTGAGTTTGAGTCGGGCACTAATACCATATCCCGGTCAGCCGGGTCGACAATGTCGTAATGGTTATTGGCCCACTCACCGGTCACGGTCTGTACCAGCAAAGTCTCAGGTATTTTACCGCCTTTCTCCGCTAGAAATTTTTTGGTGGGGTAAAACTTTCCCCGTGCGTTGCCTGTCATGTCCGGTAGGGTCGATTCGACCTCAGTAATCCCGTTCTCTTTGAGAAACCTTTCCACGGCTTCCATAAATCACCTGCTTGGTAGTGTTAATTTCTCTGCGCTGCCTTTCACTATAGTTACGCTGTGCGTAACCGCTAAGCCTGAATACAGGGCAGATCAAAATATTTGGGAATAATAAATGCGGATATCAGATCGGTTTAGATCTTGTTGTGTGATAGATAACCGAATCATTATTCGGCTTTTAGGTTATTTCATGATTTTATAGAAATCAACACTAATTTGATATTTGTAACCATTTAATGGGGTTGTTGTTGGATTAAATTAGAACTATTATTCGGTTTGTTGTGTGGTCTTTTCTATTTTTTTTGTTATTGAATACTATGTTTGATGGAGACCCAGTTTATGATTTCTAACGATTATCAGCCGTCTTACTATGCCGATTCGGCGAGTTTTAACACGGATTATCCATCGCTTACCGGTGAGGAACAGGCTGATGTCTGCATAATTGGAGCGGGCTATACGGGGCTGTCTGCCGCTCTGCATCTGGCTGAAAAAGGTTATTCAGTCAGGGTGTTGGAAAGCGAGAAGGTTGGCTGGGGAGCCTCTGGACGCAACGGTGGTCAGGTGTGTCCCGGGCATAATATGGGCCATGAAGAGCTGATTAAGAAAGTGGGTAAAGTCTCGGCAGACGAATTGTGGCAGATGTCCCTTGATTCAGTGCAATTGGTAAAAGATCTGATTGCTGAGCACCAGATCAGCTGTGATCTGAAACAGGGGGTTATGCATGTTGCGGCTAAGCCGGGGCATGTTGCTGAGATGCGCGAAAGTGTTGAGTATAAACAGCGTGTTCTGGGCTATGACAAAATCCGCTTTGTCGCAGATGATGAAGTTCAGGCGATGCTGGGTACCGAGCGTTATTTCGGTGGAGAGTATTGGGAGGATGCGGTACATCTGCACCCACTTAATTACACCCTGGGTCTGGCTAGTGCCGCAGTTAAGGCAGGGGCGGTTATTCATGAGAAAAGCCGGGTTACCGATTATCACGCCGGGGCTAATGCTGAAGTACATACCACCGCGGGCGTGGTAAAAGCTAAATATATTCTGCTGGCCTGTAATGGCTATCTGGGCAAACTCGAGCCCCGGATTGCGGGTAAAATTATGCCAATAAACAACTTCATTCTGGCGACAGAGCCGCTCAGTGATGAGCTGTGTCGAAAGATAAACCGAGATGATGTTGCGGTGGCCGATTCCCGGTTTGTTATCAACTATTTCAAGCTGTCTGGTGATAATCGATTGCTCTGGGGCGGCGGTGAAAACTATAGCAGTCAGTTCCCGAAGGATATTCCCAACTTTGTCCGCCCCTATATGCTGCAGTTCTACCCAGAGCTGAAGGATGTAAAGATAGATTATGGCTGGGGTGGCACTCTGGCTATTACCCTCAATCGG
>JAGPUU010000303.1 GCA_018067325.1 Amphritea sp. | reverse complement strand
TTCTGCTGAACAGGGCTACGGTCCTGGTTGTTATAATCTGGCAGTACTTTATGAAAGAGGCGAAGTGGTTGAACGGGACGACTCCACAGCCTTTAAGTGGTATTTGCGGGGCAGTGAACAAGGCTATGTGCCAAGCCAGCTGAAGACTGGAATTGCTTATCTGAAAGGTGCAGGGACTGAGCAAAGCCTGAATCAGGCTGGCCGTTGGCTCGGACATGCCGCAGCCGCAGGTGATCAGAGTGCGCAGGCGACACTGGCTGCTCTACTTTCAACTACAGAACCACAGAAAGCGGTTGAGTTATTCCACCAGGCTGCAGTTCAACACAACCCTTACGCGCATTATCAGCTAGCCCTGATCTATAGTGAACCAAAATTGGAACAGCCACAGGATCTTGATAAAGCGCTGATGCATGCCAGTGAAAGTATGCGACTGGGACACGTACCTGCCAATGCGCTGATAGAGAGCTTGAATCAGCAATTGGCGCTTCAGCAATCCGACTTATCCAGCTCAAAGAGATCTGATGTTTTATCTGAAACGGATAACCAGGCAGACGTACAAACTGATACAGTTTTAGTTGTGGTGAAAAAGACCGAGGTTTCAAATGTTGTTGCTCTAGAAGCTCCTGGGTCAGAAGTGCCAGAAGTATCGGCCGTAAAATTGAAACCGCAGCAGACTAAAAGTGAGACGGTTATCGATGCCGAAGCGATGGTGTCAATGGATAACGGTTTACGTGATTTTAAATGGCTGAAGTCACAGTCTTCAGGACGTTACGTTCTTCAGTTGATTCAGTTGGCGAAAGTCAGTTCAGTCAAAAAGTTTCTGAAAGATAATAAACTTGAAGGTCGGGCAAACTATTTCAGAGCGCTGACCAATGCCGGTAGAGTGTATGTGGTGCTGTATGCTGATTCTGCAAACACACCCGCTGAAGCAAGAAAGCTGGCAAAAAATCAGTTACCAGCGTCGATCTCTGATCAGGTTTGGTTTCGGTCATACAGGGCGATACAGAATGCTTATCAACCAGCAGACTGATCTTCGGCAAGCTTATTAAAGGATTAATAATGTTTAACCGATTCAGGGTAATTATTACCGCCGTCTTGCTTCTTAGTTCGACGTCTGCAATTGCAACAGATTTGGAGCGCTGCCAGGCTCTTTTCCTTAAGGGCGAGGTCGTGCCTGCGTATCAGGCCTGTCTGCCGCTGGCACAAGTGGGTGATGTACAGGCGGCTTTTAATGTCGCTCGCTTGCAGGCGATTGGTCTTGAAGGAACTCCTGATTGGGGAAAAGTCGTTAAATGGCTGACCGTTTCAGCAGCCGGTAACCATCATGAGGCCGCTTATAATCTGGCCATCGCTTATCAACTGGGTAAAGGTGTAACGGCAGATCAGCAACAAGCACTTAAGTATTATCAACAGTCGGTAGAGCTGGGAAACCCCAAAGCGATGCGCAACCTGGCGCTTCTGTATGAAAAGGGAGAAGGGGTCGAAAAAGATCTCGACCAAGCTTTCAGCCTATACCAGCGTTCGGCAGAGCAGGGGTTGGCCGATAGTCAATTAAAAACCGGTTTGATGTTATTACAGGGTGAGGGTGTCGAGAAAGATCCACAAGTCGCCAGGTACTGGATCGAATTGGCGGCAGAGTCCGGTGATGACAAAGCCCAGCTCGCGTTGGGAGTATTGCTCATTGATTTCGACCCCTATAGGGCCATCCATTGGTACAATCAGGCGGTATCTCGGGGTAACCCTTATGCGGCTCATAATCTGGCGCTAGTCTATTTTGAGGGTACTGGGGTTCCAGTGGATATGATGCAGGCATTAGCCTACGCCGAGACCAGTAATGAGTTAGGTAATGGTGTCAGTGAAGCGCTATATCAGAAAATTCTAGCTCAGTTACAGCAACCAATAGTGAGTGACCCGCAATCTATATCTAAGCCGATGGCAACTGTGGAGTCGGATAGGCCTCGTTTGGAGGAAAGAAACCTGGAATGGTTAAAGGCTCAACCGGCCCGTCATTATGTGGTTCAGCTAGCAAGATTGAACAGCCATAATAGTGCTGAAAGTTTTATTCAAGAACAGGGGCTGTTAAATACCGCCCATGCGGTTGTACTTGATACCCATGATTATGTAGTTTTGCTTAAGCAAGACTTCAGCGATATAGCCACAGCGCAGAATGCGCTAAAGGTAATGCTGCCGCAATCTTTAACGAAAGATGCCTGGATAAGAAGCTATCGCTCACTCTATACGCACTAAACCTTTTTACGAAGGCACTGTTTGTTATAATAATTTTTTAAACATCCGTTTGATTTGTGCTGCCTGCGCTTGATTAACTATTAATATAATTAAGCGGCACCGCTGTACTATCGACAATTTTACGCATTATAAAAGCCGATTTAACGCCAGTTACGCCGCGAATTCGGGTAATCTTGCCCAGTAGGATGTCGTGGTAACGATCCATATCCGGTACGGCGACTTTTAGTTGATAATCTGCGTCATGGCCGGTGATCAGGTAGCATTCCATTACCTCGGGAAAACTGCTGATAGCGGCTTCAAACTCTTCAAAGCGTTCGGGGATATGTTTATCCATGCTGATGTGGAGTATGGCTATCAGATTGAGGTCTACCGCCCGCTCATCAATTCTTACGACTCTGTCTTCGATAACACCCGCTTCTTCCAGTGCTTTTACCCGCCGGGAACAGGGGGCAGCTGTTAGTCCTACTTTCTCAGCAAGGTCTTGGTTTGAGAGCCCTCCGTCCTGTTGTAATTCGCGCAATATTCTTAAGTCAAAACTGTCGATAGGATGATTTGATTTCATTGTTTTTTAACTCTGCGCAATTATATCTATAGGTTTATTGTATTTTAGTTATTAATATTGCGCAATTGAGATAAAATTCTTTTATTTAGATCGGTTATTGCGCATCAATCGCTTTAAACTTTGCTCTATTGATTGCTGCAGCGATAAATATTTGCCGAAAGC
>JAGPUU010000463.1 GCA_018067325.1 Amphritea sp. | reverse complement strand
CCTCAACACCGTGATGTCTACATCAACCTGGCATTGGACGCTTCAGAGGAAACCCTGAAGTTCGATAGAATCCTCGAAATCGTCATCCAACAACCCGATATCCTCGCCGCCACCCGGAAAAACTTCGCGCTATTTAAAAGTAACGGAATAACGCCGAAGATGCATGACATGCGCAAACCAGCGTAGCTGGTTGCTCGAACGTCGCTTCGCGACTAGCTCGTGGCTCGTGGCTCGTGGCTCGTGGCTCGTGGCTCGAAAAACCCTACATTCAGAGCTTTCAACCTGCTACGGAAATCTCCACAGCGGTCTCTCTTATCTGAGCTAAACTTAATTCTATAACTGACCCAAGTTCCAGAAAGATGGAATCACGCCTGTACGGCGGAACACGTATCAGTCTGGATTAAAAAACTCCGTTTATAGCGAATAGCCACAGGCGACGCTAACTCAGGCCACAGCTAATAATGGATAGTTAAGCTACCTTCCGGTCTGCTTCAACAGCGACAGAGAAGGAGAGAATGATGCACGACTGTTTTACTTCCCGAGGTTTTTTGCCCTGCACAGACCCCGATGCACAACTCACACTGGGTAAAGAGTTCGAGCGGCTGGACCGACTCGGCAACGCGCTTCCCAGCCTGCTATTAGAAGACGATTGCCGAACTTTTTTGGCACAACAACCGATTCCCAATTGGCCCGGCGATACTATCTCACCAGAATCATTGCCCCAGGCACGCCTCTATTACCTGCGACTGGGGTTTATTGCTTCGGGTTATATTAACCAGGTCCATCAGCCAAAATGCCACACTCTACCCAGGAACATCGCCCAGCCATTGGTAAAGATAGCCCGGCTTCTGGGGCGCGAGCCTATGCTCAGCTATGATGGTTATGCGCTGTATAACTGGAAACGCTTTGACACAGACAAGCCGATTGAACTGGGTAATATCGACACTTTGCAAAATTTTGTCCATCTGTATGACGAACACTGGTTTATTCTGATCCACGTTGAGATTGAAGCGATCGCCGCCCGCATTCTTAAAGGTATAGAACAGTGGAGTAACGCGTTTAATTGCAGTGACAGCTCCCGGGAGGCCCGATTACAAAGCGCCATGGATGATATCAGCCTGGCCATCATGGCGATCACCAAGGTATTACTGCGAATACCCGAAAAGATGTCTGACCAGCTATACTTCTCAACATTTAGACCCTATATCGGCCATTTTGACGACGTTATATATGAAGATACCGATTCGGTAATGAGCTTTCGTGGTGAGACCGGTGCCCAAAGTTCGATTATGCCAGTGCTGCTGGCTTTCCTGAAAATTCCCCATCAGCAAACGCGTCTGTTAAAACACCTGCAAGATATGCGCAACTACATGCCCGCAGAGCATCGTCTTTATATCGAAAGAACAGAACAACTACCGGACCCCAAACCACTGACACCACCGGAACTCTTTAATGAAATTTTAGAGGGCATCGCTCAATTCCGTGAAGTCCATTATCACTGGGCAATCAAGTACATCGCCCGTCGCAGCAACGACCAACAAGGCACCGGCGGCACCCCCTATCTGAAGTGGCTAAAATTCCTTATCGATGAAACCCGGCATTACAAACATAATTTATAGAAGCAAATACCGGCACGGCTTCGCCTCTGAAGCGTGGCTCGTGGCTCGTGGCTCGTGGCTCGTGGCTCGTGGCTCGAAAAAGCATAATTCTAACCTTCTATGGTTTTAATTAGCCCGCCCAGCATCTTTTGAATATCGTCCAGTTCCTGTCGCCAGCTGCTGGCCCGATCAATATGGATGTAGCCAATTCTTTGACCGATATAAACCTGAGTTTTCAGTTCAGCTAACGACCCTTTGGCGTAGTAAAGAAACTGCCGTTTTTCCTTCTGCGATCCCCGCTCAAACCCTTCCGCAATATTACTAGGGATAGACAACCCACTGCGGGTGATCTGATCCCTAAAACCAAAATCCCGGCAGCGGCTCAAAACAGTATAAATCTCACAACTTAAACGACAGGCTCGTTTCCATGCATCAAGATCTTCATAGCTCATAATAAAATCCTTTTTATTAATAACTCTTTTTGCTATCCGTTAAATATTGCTCCCATAAAGGCAAGCTCTCTCAGGCTTTCTCCCATACTAATATAGAAGGATTTCCGAGCCACACGCAAGTAATGCGGAGCATTGCGTTCGAGCCACGAGCCACGGTTTTTCCAGGATGTAGCCAATTCTTTGGCCGATATAAACCTGAGTTTTCAGTTCAGCCAACGACCCTTTGGCGTAGTAGAGAAACTGCCGTTTTGCCTTCTGTGATCCCCGCTCAAACCCTTCCGCAATATTACTAGGGATAGACAACCCACTGCGGGTGATCTGATCCCTAAAACCAAAATCCCGGCACCGACTCAGAACAGTATAAATTTCACAACTTAAGCGACAAGCACGCTTCCATGCATCCAGATCTTCATAGCTCATTATAAATTCCCTTTTAATATTTCTAATCTTCCATAGAGGCAAAGGCTCTCATCTCTTTTCACATATCAATATAGAAGGCTTTTCGAGCAACCAGCAAGTAATGCGGAGCATTACGTTCGAGCAACGAGCCACGGCCTTTTACCCCTCGCTTAACCGCCCTGCGGGCGCTATAATGACCGACTATTTTTTGCCCTAATTCAAGCGTTGAGAGCACGGTTATTTAATGGATACCACTTACCAGCCACACGAGATCGAGAAATCCTGGTACAAAACCTGGGAAGATAACGGTTACTTCGCCCCGTCCGGCGAAGGCGATGCCTACAGCATCATGATTCCACCGCCGAATGTCACCGGCAGCCTGCATATGGGTCATGCTTTCCAACATACTATTATGGATGCCCTGACCCGCTACCATCGCATGAAGGGTAAAAATACTCTGTGGCAAGTGGGTACCGATCACGCCGGTATCGCCACGCAGATGGTTGTAGAGCGTAAGCTCGCCGCTGAAGAACAGAAAACCCGTCACGATCTTGGCCGTGAAGCCTTTATCGAGAAAATCTGGGAATGGAAAGGCGAGTCCGGCGGCATGATCACCAATCAGATGCGCCGCCTGGGCGACTCTGTTGACTGGCCAACCGAACGTTTCACTATGGATTCCGGTTTCTACACCGCCGTACAGGAAGTGTTTATCCGTCTGTATGACGAAGGCCTGATCTACCGTGGTAAGCGTCTGGTGAACTGGGACCCTAAGCTGCACACCGCGATCTCTGATCTGGAAGTAGAGAACCGCGATGTTAAAGGCAAGATGTGGTATCTGCGTTATGCACTGGCCGATGGTGTTAAAACCGCTGCCGGTGACGACTATCTGGTGGTAGGTACTACCCGTCCGGAAACCCTGTTGGGTGATACTGGCGTCGCGGTTAACGCTGAAGATGATCGCTATAAAGATCTGATCGGTAAAGAGATCATCTTACCGTTGGTTGGCCGTCGCATTCCGATTGTTGCCGATGAACACGCCGACATGGAAAAAGGTTCCGGTTGTGTGAAAATCACGCCGGCCCACGACTTCAACGATAATGAAGTGGGTAAGCGCTGCAAGCTGCCAATGATCAACATTCTGACCCTCAACGGCGATATCCGTCATGAGGCAGAAACCTTCAACACCGATGGCAGCGAAAATCACGATCTGGACAAGACCCTGCCGGAGAAATACCACGGCATGGAGCGGTTCGCCGCCCGTAAGGCAATAGTTGCCGATATGGAAGAAGCCGGCCTGCTGGTTAAGATCGAAGAAAACGATATGACTATTCCCTACGGCGACCGTGGTGGTGTAGTTATCGAGCCGATGCTCACCGATCAGTGGTTTGCCGATGCCAAGACACTGTCTGGCCCGGCGATTGAAGCGGTTGAGAATGGCGACATCAAGTTCGTACCTAAGCAGTACGAAAACATGTTCTTCGCCTGGATGCGCGACATTCAGGACTGGTGTATCTCCCGTCAACTGTGGTGGGGACACCGGATTCCGGCGTTCTACGACAACGAAGGCAATGTCTACGTCGCCAAAGATGCCGCCTCTGCTCGTGAAAAATACAATCTGGATCTGGAAACTGAGCTACGTCAGGACGACGACGTGCTGGATACCTGGTTCAGCTCTGGCTTGTGGACCTTTGGTACCCTGGGCTGGCCGGAAAATACCGAACGTCTGCAGACGTTCCATCCGACCGACGTGCTGGTTACCGGTTTCGATATCATTTTCTTCTGGGTTGCCCGGATGATGATGATGACCATGCACCTGGTCAAAGATGAAAACGATAAGCCACAGGTACCATTCAAAACCGTTTACGTCACCGGTCTGATCCGTGATGAGAACGGCGATAAAATGTCCAAGTCTAAGGGTAACGTACTCGACCCACTGGATATGATCGACGGTATCGGCCTGCCGGAACTGCTGGAAAAGCGTACCGGCAACATGATGCAGCCGCAGCAGGCTGAAAAGATCGGCAAGCGTACCGAGAAGCAGTTCCCGGAAGGCATCGCCGCCCATGGTACCGACGCTCTGCGTTTCACCCTGGCAGCACTGGCCTCTACCGGCCGTGATATCAACTGGGATGTGAAGCGACTGGAAGGTTACCGTAACTTCTGTAACAAGATCTGGAACGCTGCCCGTTACGTGCAGATGAATACCGAAGGCGAAGACTGCGGTCAACTCTCAGTGAATGGAGAAGACAGCGACGTTGAGCTATCCCTGGCAGATCGTTGGATCGCCAGCGAGCTGCAGAAAGTCGAAGCTGAAGTAACAAAGCATCTGGATGAATACCGTTTCGACCTGGCCTCACAGTGTCTCTACGACTTCATCTGGAATGAATACTGTGGTTGGTACCTTGAGCTATCTAAGCCTGTCCTATGGGACGACAATGCATCCTATGCAGCCAAGCGCGGCACCCGCCGCACACTGGTACGTGCATTAGAAGTGATCCTACGTCTGACCCACCCGATCATGCCGTACATCACCGAAGAGATCTGGCAGTCCATCAAGCAAGAAGCTGGCGTCGAAGGTGACACCATCATGCTACAACCCTTCCCGGTTGCCGATGAAGCCAAGCACGATGCCACCGCCGAAGCCGATATCAACTGGTTGAAGGGTGTCATCACCGGTATACGTAACATCCGTGGAGAGATGGGTATCTCTCCGGCTAAAGAGCTGGATATCCTGATCAAAAACGGCAGTGCCGACGATAAAGCCCGTCTGGAAGCCAATCAGGCATTCCTCGCCAAGCTGGCCTCCCTGGCCTCTGTCACCTGGCTCAACGACGGTGATGAAGAACCGATGTCTGCGGTACAGTTGGTTGGCGATATGCAGGTACTGGTACCGATGGCTGGTCTGATCGACAAAGATGCTGAGCTGGCCCGTCTGAAGAAAGAGATGGATAAACTACAGAAAGAAGCCGGTCGTCTGGAAGGCAAGCTGAACAACGCCAAGTTTGTGGCTAATGCGCCGGAGGCGGTCGTCTTAAAAGAACGCGAAAAGTTGGGCGAATTTAAGGCGGCTCTTGAGCAGCTGAAAGAACAGTCGATTAAGATAGAGGCGCTTTAACAGCCGTTGCTCGAACGTCGCTTCGCGACTTGCTCGTAGTTAGTCGCTCGAAAAAACGAAAAGCCTGGCAGTGATGCTGGGCTTTTTTTGTTCTTAGTTACTGCGATAGGTATCAAGACTGTAGGAGCTGTGTCCACACAGCGATGATGGAGCCGTTACTCGAACGTCGCTTCGCGGCTTGCTCATTGTTCGTCGCTCTAAAAAGCAAAAAGCCCAGCAGTGATGCTGGGCTTTTCTGGTTGTGGATAACTGCGATAGTTATCAAGACTGTAGGAGCTGTGTCCACACAGCGATGAAAGAGCCGTGGCTCGAACGTCGCTTCGCGACTTGCTCGTTGTTCGTCGCTCGAAAAAACAAAAAGCCCGGCAGTGATGCCGGGCTTTTTTGTATTTGATAAATATTAGG
>JAGPUU010000480.1 GCA_018067325.1 Amphritea sp. | reverse complement strand
CCGGGAATCTGACCTTCGTTCATCCGTTGCTGGGCCCGACCCAGCGTCGAAAGCCCCTGATAACGCAACATATTAACGCCTACAAACGCAGATAACAGAACCAGACCCACGGTGTACCAGGCACCAATTGCCTGCCCTACGTTAATCAGCAGAGTAATTTCTATGACGGGAACAATAATAAATAGTAAAAAAAGAAAACGCATAGTACTCCAACCTTCTGCCACGGGACCGTACCGGGCTTTTAAAAATAAGTTCATCTTTAGGCTTAAAATTAGCACTAAAGAGCACCGAACAGAAAAAAAGCCGGTTAATCAACATAGTTAGGGACTTTTTTTGATTTTTCAACCCCAGACCAACAACGCGCTATTGCAGCATTTTTAGCCAAAAACAGACAAATACATCATGCCGCCATGCAAAATAAATTCTTTTTAATCAGTCACTTAATAAGCCTTAAGGATCTAAATATCAATATAAGTCTTTGTTTCTTAACTATTTGGCCGTTTACCACCTTTAGGTGGTAGACATTTGTGCAGAAGCGTTATAAGTTCTTACTCAGCATATTTTGCAACGCACAATAACTGCTATATTAAAAACTAAAATATAGAAGATAAGGTAGTAGAACTGATGGAATTGAAAGATAAAGTAATCGTTGTAACCGGCGGTGGTCGTGGTCTGGGTCGTGCTATGGCGTTAGAACTTGCGCAAAAAGGCGCAAAACTGGCACTAGCTGATCTTGATCAGGAAGGTCTGGATGAGACCATTGGTCTGTGTATGGAATTCGGGGTTGAAGCCCGTGGTTACATCGCAAACGTAGCTGACGAAGCGTCTGTTGAAAAACTATTCACCGATGTTGCAGCCGATTTTGGCGCACTGAACGGCTTGGTAAACAACGCTGGTGTAACCCGCGACGGTCTGTTTGTAAAAGTTAAAGAAGGTAAAGTTGTTGGCAAGATGAGCCTGGACAACTGGAACCTGGTTATGGATGTAAATCTGACCGGCACTTTCCTTTGCGGTCGTGAAGCGGCTATCAAGATGATCGAGCTGGGCTGTGAAGGCTGCATCATCAATATCTCTTCAATCTCACGTCACGGCAACATGGGCCAGACCAACTACACTGCGACTAAAGCAGGCGTACAGGCAATGGCTGTTACCTGGGCTAAAGAACTGGCTCGTTACGGTATCCGTGCAGCATCTATCGCTCCAGGCTACATCGCTACCGAAATGGTTTTGAGCATGAAGCCGGAAGCATTGGAAAAGATCGCAGCTGGCATCCCTGCTAAGCGTCTGGGCAAGCCACAGGAGATCGCTAACACTGTAGCCTTCATCCTGGAAAACGACTATGTAAATGGCCGTTGTATCGAAGTTGATGGTGCTCTTCGAGTTTAATTCTTAACTCGATTCGCCCTAAAAAAAGCCAGCAGAAATGCTGGCTTTTTTGGTTTCTGAACACCCCTCAATTGTCGCCGCCCCTGTTACGTTGCTTGCTCAACGCCAACTCGCCAATTGAAAGTTGACTCGAAAAAGCTGACTGAATTCCTTTTTAGTAACCTTCATCATCATTACGCTGTAAGCTGTGACCCAAACTTATTCCAGCAGGCCCTCAGGGACGTAAAATGACAATATACAAATCGACCGAAGGTAAGCAGGCCGTACTGGAGCATTACGAAAGCGTTATCAAACAGTGGCCTGTAGCCTGTGATCAGTTAAGAATCTCAACCTGTGAAGGCGAAACCCACTTGCTTTGCTGTGGTGATGAAACCTTACCTCCTTTGCTGCTATTGCATGGCTCTATGTCTAACGCGTCCGCCTGGTACTTCGATATTGAGGCCTGGTCTAAGCATTTCAGAATCTATGCCGTCGATATGATCGGCGAACCCGGCTTCAGTGCGAATGCTCGTCCCCTTCTGAGCTCGGACGCTTACGCCCTCTGGCTGGATGATGTTCTATCTGCGCTAGGACTATCTCAAGTGGCTATCGTTGGCGAGTCTTTAGGCGGCTGGCTGGGGCTGGATTACGCAAATCGACGTCCGGATAAAGTAACCAAACTGGCGCTACTTGCACCGGGTGGTGTTGGACCTCAGCGTAACTTCCTGTTCAAAGCGCTACCGTTATTACTACTGGGCGGCTGGGGCAAACGAAAGATAAGACAGATGATTTTTGGCCCGCTGGATAAAAAGCCATCGCCAATAATGCTCGAATTCAGAAAGTTTCTTGAGCTCATCACCAAAAACTTCCAACCTCGAATCGAAAAGCTTCCCCTTTTAAGCGACCAAGACCTGAAAAACATCCAGGCATCGGTGCTGGCAATAGTGGGCGGTAAAGATGTACTACTCGATTCCAAAGCAACCCAAACAAGACTCGAAGCCAATGTCGCCAATGCCACTGTTATTTATCAGCCGAAAGCCCGGCATCTAATTCGGGAAAGAGACGGGGTTCTGGAATTCTTGACGAATTCTAAAAGCAGTAGTTAGAACGGAAAGCTTCGTGTTCCTGCTAGACACGCTTCTGGCTAATAGAGCCTCTCTTTCATGGTGATGGAGAGGCTTTTAAGGGATGTATCGTTGCAAGGTAACGTTAG
>JAGPUU010000423.1 GCA_018067325.1 Amphritea sp. | reverse complement strand
CAATAATTTTGCACGCTTCTACCACTTCACTATGCGCAGGATTTAAGCCGTAGCGGCTATTTAGATCAACTATCATGGTAACCACTTGGCTTTGAAATGAGGGCTGATATCTTACTACTAATCTTGCCCAATTAAATATGAGCGGGCAGGTTTTATAGCTTTTATCTGACGGGTCAACAGCACTACTTATTGGAATGAAGCTAATCAAAATCGGTTATTTGTCATCAAGTTTTGAATTCGTACCTTGAAGCAACCGGTTTTTATATTGCAGCATCAGTCTTGATTTTTTTAGTTTTTTTCGCCAACCAGAACAGGTCAGTTCGATACAGAAAACATTTAAAAAAACAAAGCACTCTACCCGACGTTTTTCGTCTGAGAGATAGATATGCCCCTTTGTACTCTCCCTTTGATGCGTATAGGGTTTTGTAGCAAAAATCTCAATCTGTTCTGCAATCAGAACGGCGACCGGATCTCTTTGTATAGAATTTCATAAGACGACGCCGTCGAGAGTGACGGCGTCGAATCCAATTTTCACAGAGACTAATACTGTGATCCTTGTCGCTTACTAGGAGGTAACAGTCTCTTTCTTCATTATATTTGCATGGTCCAGAGCGTCTTGTTCTTCTGCCTTGGCCTGGGCTAGTTCCTGCTCAGATGCCTTGGGAGAGAAACGTCCGGTGGCCGCATAGATCAAGCCGAATATCGGCGATAACCAGCAAGCAAACGCCAGTGGAATATAGAGCAGGTTCTCAAAGTTCCCGTCGCCAATTCCTAATCCCAGAGCGGTAATAACAAAGGCACCACCAGCATTCCAGGGTACTAGCGGCGAAATGAGAGTGCCACCTTCTTCTACAGCCCGTGAAAGATTCAGCTTGGAGTAGCCGATTTTCGTATAAGCCGGTGCAAACATTCTTCCAGGCAGTGCGATCGATAGGTAGGGGTCGCCAGCGACCAGATTGGTAACTACCGCTGAGCCTGTTGCAGCTGCTTGCAGGCCAAAGAAGGTGCGAGTGCGCTTAACTATCGCATCGATCAGCGTTTCAAGACAACGGGTGCGCTCTAGTGCACCACCAAAGCTCAGGGCGATCAGTACCAGCGTAATGACCCAAGTCATTGAAGTAATACCACCGCGGTTTAGCAGACCATCGATTTCAGCTATGCCAGTGTCAATTTTGTACCCTGAGTGCATAAAGTTAAAGATGTCGTGTACCGATATTCCCTGAATTATTACAGCCATCACCGCACCCAACACCGCGCCGGTAAACAGCGACGGTATCGCAGGCATTTTCTTAAGGGCCAAACCGATAACCACTATCGGTGGTAATAACAGCATCAGGGATAGGTTGAAGTTATTCTCGAGTCCCTCAGTGATAGTCTTGATTTTTGTAAAATCAACCTCATTCGATCCAATCAGGGTGTAGCCAACTACCGTATAGATGGCGAAGGCGACCAGCATTGCAGGTACAGTCGTAGGTAACATGTTACGAATGTGATCAAACAGGTTAACACCTGTCACAGCTGGAGCCAGGTTGGTGGTATCAGATAGCGGTGAAATCTTATCACCGAAGAAGGCACCGGAAACCACGGCACCGGCGGTCCAGTACATCGGGATATCAAAACCAGAACCGATACCCATCAAAGCCAAACCCACAGTACCGGTAGTACCCCATGAGGTACCTAGGGAAACCGATACTACGGCGCAAAGTACCATACCAGCGGCAAGGAAAATTTCCGGACTCAAAACCTTTAGTCCGTAGTAGATCAGTAGCGGTACAGTACCACTGGCAATCCAAATACCTATGATCATGCCGACAGTCATCAGAATGGCGATAGATGGGAGTCCCACTCGCACTACATGAAGCGCACCGTCTTCGATGTCATCCCAACGATAGCCTCTAAACCAACCTATCAGCGCTGTAATAGCCAAACCAGCGGCTAAAGGGATATGGGGAGTGAAGTCCCCGAAATAGAAAAGTTGTACACCCAGAATTGCAAGCGTCAGTACTATCGGCAGTAATGCCATAGAGAGACTGGGTTTTGGAATTTTATTATTCATATTCTGTTCCTAGTTCAGTTTCAAGCTTCGGAAGCAGCCTCATAGCATAGCGTTTTTGCAATGATGATGGCCCACCAAAGGAGAAACACTAACACTTCGGAATAAACCAGTGGTTAATGGCCTGTAAAGAGTTGTAAACGACATGTACCTGAACAGATACATAGGTGAGTCATGAGTAGAGGCTGAAGTTGTACCTTCTTTCTCTGCTTTACCCGGTTAGCTGATATGAACCTGATAAAATCCAGTAAGTTAATACACCGACCTTAAGCTTTTATAGCAACGGAAAGTCTGATCGTATCGCCCTCAGACACTGTTACATTTGTTCAATAGGTATTGGGTGAATCAGATGAAAAGAAAATTGAATCCGTGCGCCTGCATGACAAGAATTGGTGATGCAGACGTGGAACGCCGCAATGAGCTAGTGTAGCTTTGCTACTTTGAGCTAGGAATTGCTTATTCAGAATAGATCCCCCTCCCCCTGTTTTCTCCGTAGCTCAATAAATGATTTACTAAGGACTAAGCAAAGCACTACTTCTCCCGCTTATCCTTCAGGGGAATTGAGCCAAAAGAGGACTCTGTTTTAGCCTCAGTAAAGGCGCCACTGGAGACAAACTCTTTGGCCGTGGGTTGGGGTTTACTCGTCACTAACGTCTGTTTATTTTCTTTATTAACTCGCTCGTTCTCATTACCTTTGCCTCCCACTGAGCGCTCTTCCCGTGGAGGGATACCCATCTGCTCACGATAACACTTACTGAAATGGGGGCTGGAAACAAACCCACAGGCGTCGGCGATATCAATAATC
>JAGPUU010000416.1 GCA_018067325.1 Amphritea sp. | reverse complement strand
CCTCAAGTACACCAAGTTAATATCGGTTATCAAATGTGACGTGGTTCATACATAGATAAGGGCCGTCTCTTATTTTATCGACTTCAACGACCATGCGATATTTTTGCGTTTATTTAAAACGATGCAGCCGGGAATCAATATTCATCTGTTTCCATTTAGGCTTTAAATCACCGCCCTCCGTAATTCGATCTATTTCAGCATAGGCTTTAGCCAGAACATGATCGGGTAACCGGTCGAGTGCCTTTATGTTGTAAACATATAAGCCCCCCGCCCTTACTCAGCATCAATACTAAGTAACTGGATACCTTGATAGCGCTGAAGAAATGACACCGCATCGAAAGGCATCTGGTTGAAGGCCGTCTCAACGCCTGCGTCTATAATCGGATCACTGACTGTATAGCCCTGCCCAGCATCACCATTATGATAAAAACAACCGGCAGGCTTCACCATCAGGTAAGAGTGTTGCATCGAGCTGTTATCTTCTTCAGAGATCATCGCAGCCTGTCGTTCGACATAGGCACGGTATTGATCAAGAGTGATCGCAGACTGCTTATCAAAAACAGGCAATACACGTAACAGTTTTCACTAATCCGGCTTACCGGAGCCACCTTCTGAGGAACGATTATTGCTCTTTTAGCCGCGTTGCTGAACATGTTGTCTAGGTGCTCGCCGGACTTGAGCTACTGGGTGCGATCGCGAGCTATTTACTGGGGGAGACTTCACACTTCAAAGCCTCGCTAATCACCTTTATCGTCACCGCCTCTGGAATGAATTACCTTGGTATTGGCACCGCATTCTGGGGAGTCATTATCCGGTTGCTAAGCTACTCTGTGCAGTACCAGAAACTGGATAATATGAAGACATGGTTCGAACAACGCTGATTACTTATAGCGTTGCGCAAAAATTGAATGATTGACAAGCCATCTTCGGCTCGCTGTGGATTGGGTTAGTCTGATCGATACCCTATACTATTTTTATTCATCGTTTTAGCTATCTTACTTATTTTGGGGAGCACCTCTGATTGAGGAAGATATCAATTTAACGCTTTGATTAAATCGATCCTGACAATTATGTTTTTGGAGCGAGCGATGACGTTCTATAGCTGTGAAAAATGAGAAAAAATATAATGAAACAAACAATTCATGAGTATCTTGCCGAGTTCGAAGATATCCCTGGTACCCGGGTATATACCGCACAAAGAGGCAGAAAAGGCTACTGGTTAAACCAGTTTTGCATGAGCCTGATGACACCGGAAAACCGCGAACGCTTTAAAGCGGATGAGCGGACCTACCTCGATGAATGGGCAATGACTGAAGCTCAAAAGCAAACTGTTCTTGATCGCGACTATAATGCTGCGCTCGATGAAGGCGGCAATATTTATTTTTTAGCTAAGATTTTTTCAACCGATGGATTGAGCTTCCTACAAGCGGTAGGCACCATGACCGGCATGACACCGGAAGACTACCAGGCAATGATGATAGCCGGCGGCCGCTCTCCTGAAGGCCTGCGTTCAATAAAGGATGGGAATTAATCATGGCTCGTATTACAGCAGCTATCGCCAGTAGTCATGTACCTGCAATTGGCGCAGCGATTGATAACGGTAAAACCGAAGAGGCATATTGGAAACCACTTTTCGAAGGTTATGAGTGGACAAAGCAGTGGTTGAAAGAAGAAAAACCCGATGTCGTTATTCTGGTGTACAACGATCACGCATCAGCCTTCTCGATGGATATGATACCGACCTTTGCGATTGGCTGTGCTGAAGAATACCAATCGGCTGATGAAGGCTGGGGACCTAGGCCTGTGCCACCTGTCGTTGGCGAGCCTGATCTGGCATGGCATATTGCTCAGTCCTGTATCTTAGATGAATTCGATCTGACCATTATTAACAAGATGGATGTGGATCATGGACTGACTGTTCCTATGTCATTGATGTTTGGTCAGCCAGACGCCTGGCCTGTGAAAGTTGTACCTATTGCCGTTAATGTTGTGCAGTACCCACCTCCAACGGGAAATCGCTGTTGGATGTTAGGTGAAGCAATTGCCCGCGCTGTGGAAAGTTTCCCTGAGGACCTCAATGTACAAATTTGGGGGACCGGTGGAATGAGCCATCAATTACAGGGCCCACGTGCAGGACTCATCAACCAAGATTTTGATAACGCATATCTGGACGATCTAACCGAAAACCCACAACGCTTAAGGGAGATGCCTCACATTGAATATTTGCGCGAGGCTGGTTCTGAAGGCATAGAAATGGTTATGTGGCTGATTATGCGCGGCGCCTTGGGTGATAATGTTAAACCGTTACATCGTCACTATCACGTACCTGGCTCGAACACGGCGGTAGGTCATTTGGTTTTGAAGCCGGAATAACCCTCCTCGCAGCCCACCTTTCCTAACCCGTGCTTGGTTCTCTGGTAATACAGGTTATAGCCAGAGAGCTGTGCATTTCCATTTATACTTCGACATTTACCAAGACCACTCGATTATTATATGGGCGGTTTTGTGTAATTGAGTTCAAGGAAGATCAAGCTGATATCAAGTCGCTCTCACTTTCTGACTCTCTGTAAAGCATATTAGTAACGCATGTTGCGACGAACCTGACGATCGAATCGATCCATACCTTCCGGAGTCATCATCTCCCGATCTCGCATGCGACGCATCATTCGACGATCTGCGGCACGCTCTTCCAATTCAAAAGCATGTGTATTTTCTCTTAAACGGCGTTCGTACGCGTTAATTTGACGCGACTGATTCAGGTCGACCACATTAAACGTCCGGTGCTGAGGCATAACATTAACCGAGTATGGGTATTGTTGTGGGCCTGCATAAACACTACTGAGTGAAGAAACAGTTATAGCGATACCAGCGATAAGTTTAGTTAGCGTATTCATGATAGATTCCTTTTAAATTTGTTTGCTTATAGATACAACGCAGCAGACAAAGAAAAGTGGGAATATATTTTATATAAATTCGTCTTCCATTTTTAACGAGTAAGGCTCTATAGCAAATATATAGATATTTTTTTGTCTCAAGGTGACGAAATCATAAACTGAACGGCATAGCGGTACCTAGAAACACATCCGGCATTCCCTATAAGAAGCGTTAAAACACCAGGCTTCAGGTAATCATTTAGGAGTGTGCGGCATACGAATACGTTTCCTGCTAAGCCTTTATGTATTGCTACTTTACATAAGCAATCAAAGAACGACTGCAACCTCTGCACCTCGTGTTTGCTGTACATAACACCCTACTGCCATTTCTTCGATAGTTTGCTAAAGCGAGTTTTTTAGATGCCTCTAGAACCAGGGGTAGCCGTAGCTTTCCGTTATCGTAGCTTCGGGGGCATCATCTCCAGCAAAGAAAAAACATTGCTGAAAATGAACTAAGCTGCCAAGGAGTAGACATATAGTTTTGCTCCCAACTAAACCCATCTACTCATCACTTGGCACAACTAAAGGTCGTCATTACATAATAAGCTATAAATCCAGCACCAACCTCAACCCCAAACCGCGATCCCAATCCTTATTTTCAACCTCTCCCCTACCCATTACGGTCAGCTCTTGCCGTCCATTAGGGTTAAAATAATTACCACCTTTCTTCAACCCTTTCTGTCCTGGGCACTCCGTAATAAATCTAGAAACGTTGGGGTTATGGAAGCAGTTGCTAACCAACTCACTTAAGTTCCCTGTCATATCATATAAGCCTAAATTATTAGGCCGTAAACTTGCCGCAGGGTGCGTCCCTTTAAAGCGCCTGTTACTACTATAGACACCGACGTCATCCAGATTATTACTACCACAAAATTCAGTTATTTCTCCCCGCGCAGTGCATGCATACTCCCACTCTAGCTCAGTTGCCAGGCGAAATTTAAGCCCGGTCACTTCATTTAGCCGTTGAATAAATCTCGTCGCAGAAAGATACGAAAAGTCCTCAGGCACATCACAATTTTTTATACATCGGTTTCTGCTTTTTAAACTCCACAGTTCAGTGAAATAATTAAAAGTCCGTCGAGTTAGCTCAGTTTGAGCGATGTAGAATCCGTCCATATCAACACCTGCACTGGTGTATTTAGAGTTTTCATTACCACCACGGTAGTAAGTTCCCTCTTCTACTAGAACCATCAGAGGAAGCTGCTGTATATCCATCTCATTCATTTCAGCATTAGCTGTTTGCCAAGGAAGAATGAGCAAGAGACATTTGAAACATAAAGACGATATAGCTTTTTTCATCATCACAGCCTTTAAAATTGTAACTCGGGGGAAACTCACATCGCTCAGACCATCATAGCTGACAATCTTATTATTGAAATACTGATTTGAGTATCTAATATCACCGGGCGATGAGGGACAGCAAGAATAAAACCGGGCTATAGAAGCCAGGCTTTCTCATCATTAACGTTGGTAATTATAACGAACTGACATCTGGCGCCTTACATTACGATCAAATCGACTCATCCCTTCTGGGGTCATCATTTCACGATCGCGCATCCGGCGTATCATTCGGCGATCGGCAGCACGCTCTTCCAATTCAAAAGCGTGTGTATTTTCTCTTAAACGGCGTTCATACGCGTTAATTTGACGCGACTGGTTCAGGTCGACCACATTAAACGTACGGTGCTGAGGCATGACATTGACTGAGTAAGGGTATTGTTGCGGGCCTGCATAAACGGTACTGAGTGAAGCAACAGTTATAACGATACCGGCGATAAGTTTGGTTAGCCTGTTCATAATGTATCCCTTTTTGTTCTAAGTTTGTTTGCTTATAGATACAACGCAGCAAACATAGAAATCTGGGGATTTATTTTAAAATAAATTTATTTCCCAATTTTCAGCTCCCAAATCGCTATGCAAATGAACGACATGCTTATTTGTCGAAATGTGAAGGAGTTATAAAATGAACAACACTATAAAGGGTGGGGTCATACTAGCCCTATTAACAACAAGCCTTAACTTTACCCATGCAGGGCCAAGGAATGAGGCTCGTCATTACGAATCAGAACACGTCAGTCCGAATAGCTCATTTCAGTATGATATTTATCTGCCTATGCGCTTCCCTTCATACTCTCACCGTCGTTATCAACGAAATTACTACCATTGGCGCTTGCGACATCAGCCTTGGGCAACATCAAGATACTATCGACAACAACGCCGACATCACTATCCAAATCACAGAAGACATGACCCTAATTTTGATTGGTAATCACAACCGTCCCCTTAATCCATTATTAAGGGGGCTTCGATCAGCTGAACAATGAGTATTTTTAAAATATTTTCCCCACTTTTCCCTTAGCGCCCCGTTTAAACAATAACTAACAGAGAAAACGACTATACAACGGTGGGTATCATGAACAAGGCAGCTTCTCTCTACAGCTTAATGATTTGGTTATTTTGTAACTTGCTGGCACAAAACATAGAAGCGTCTGAATACGGGTACACGACTCATCGGGGATATACGCCAAGCTACTCTTATGACAGTAAGTTGAGAGACACCGAAGAATGTATGCGACTCTTGCGTCAACAGCAACACCCGACTAACAGGGGTATAACGCGTAAGATAAAACAGCCATTACCTTTAGTTTGCCAAGGTAAGTTATTGCCTGGATCTGCTCGTAATATAGAAGAGTGTTATCTGATCCTGGAAAATCATTCTATCAATACTCGACACTATTTTATCGATCCTTGCCGTCAAATTGCGTTATAGCCTAGATAACATTTCTATCTGGATACATACTAACAACTTGTATTTTGGGAAGAACTTTCACAATCAAGCTTGTGATGACTCTATATTTTCAAAGACATTCAATACGTGAGCAATAACATGACTAAGCATGAGATGAGTGATAGCGAACTGGGCAACATTTCTGACCGACTGCATCAGGACTACATACAACAAGCGGTAGATACACCTTCGACACTGGATAACGTAGTTTTGAAGGAAGCGCTAAGCATTGCCGCCAAACTTAAAGCAAAGCATGCCCACAAATCAGTCAATTTTGATGAATTCCTCGTTCTTGCCGCAGCAGACAAGCCAAGTTCAAATGCAAGAAACCGTACCAGTGAAACTGGCGCTTATATACTCGATATAAAAGAAGACAGTGACGATCCTAACCTGGGCATTATTATTTTTAATGTGCATCCCGATCATTTAGAAAAAAATCTCGGACGTCATATTGAGGTAACACTCGGTGGGGTTGTTGTTCTTTCCGGAAAAATTAGCGGTGAAGAGTTGATAGCCGATATCTGCTTTTCAGAATTAGATATGTCC
>JAGPUU010000477.1 GCA_018067325.1 Amphritea sp. | reverse complement strand
GTCATAACCCGTATTAACCGAGATCTCAAGACGGTCCCCGGAAACCATGCCACCCGGAGGGTGAAGCAGATAAACCTGGGCCAGGTCAGGCCCCTCGGGGTAGAACGCTTTCTGAACGTAGAGCGGCCCCTTATGATCAGCCCGCTGCAACACTGAGCCACGGGACGTGCGGCCAAACTGTAGAAACAGTTCAGCGTTCCAGGCCGAGGCTTTTTTCTGCTGCGCCGGGGTGCGAGTCGGTTCTGGGGCACGCTGTATCGGCTGTGACAGGCTGGTCATCGTTTATACCGCCAGGTACTGACGGATCAGCTCTTCACTGAGGTTATCCATCCGGTCACTGGCTACAACACGGCCTCTTTCTACCAGTCGAAACTCCTCTCCTACTCGGCGCGCAAAACCCAGTTTTTGTTCGACCAGAATCACGGTAAGCCCCTCTTCCTTGTTGAGCTTTAAAATGACCTCACCGATCTGTTGAACAATGTTCGGCTGAATCCCTTCGTTGGGCTCATCCAAAATCAAGACCTTTGGCTCCAATACCAGTGCGCGACCAATCGCCAACTGCTGTTGCTGGCCACCCGACAGGTCGCCACCACGACGCTGTAACATCTCTTTTAAGACGGGAAACAGTTCGAAAATCTTTTCCGGTATCTCTTTTGCACCATCCTTTCGGATGGGTAAACCTACCTTAAGATTTTCTTCAACGGTCAGCAGTGGAAAGATATCCCGTCCCTGAGGCACATAACCGATGCCAGCAGGCGCTCGAAACTCAGCTTTCTTGTTCTGCAGCGGCTCACCTTCCAGCAAGATCTCACCGTTTTTGACCGGTAAAAGCCCCATGATGCATTTCAGCAAGGTGGTTTTACCGACCCCGTTACGCCCCATAATGCAGGTACAGGACCCAGGCTTAATATCCAGATTGAGATCCCAGAGAATCTGCGTGCCACCATAAAACTGAGTAACGTTTTTAATACTGATCATGGTGCTTCTCCCAGATACACTTCAATCACATCCTGATTATTCTGTATCTCATCCATCGAGCCTTCCGCCAGAACAGAACCCTGATGCAATACAGTCACGGTTTGAGCGATACTGCGGACAAACTCCATATCATGCTCAACCACCACCGTGCGTTCACCGGCCAGCGAGGTCAGCAGTTCGGCGGTGCGTTCGCCTTCTTGTACTGTCATGCCCGCCACCGGCTCATCCACCAGCAGCAACCTAGGGTTAGCCATCAGCAGCATGCCTATCTCTAACCACTGTTTCTGCCCGTGGGACAGAGAACCGGCCAGCATCATTCGCTCGCCTTTCAGACCAATAGTTTCCAGCACTTCATCGATACGGTCATACTCTTCACCGTTGAGTACCGCCAACAGCGTTGGCAGTACCGACTTATTACTCTTCAGTGACAGCTCAAGGTTATCCATCACCGTATGGGCTTCAAATACCGTCGGTTTTTGGAATTTGCGGCCGATGCCCAGTTGAGCGATCTCCGCTTCGTCTTTATCCAGCAGGTTGATCGACTGACCAAAATAGACGGAACCACTATCGCACTGAGTTTTACCGGTAATCACATCCATCAGGGTGGTTTTACCCGCCCCGTTGGCGCCGATCAGGCAACGCAGTTCACCGTCATTGATATAAAGATTCAGATCATTCAATGCCTTAAAACCATCGAAGCTAAGATTAAGCCCTTCAACATAAAGCAGGACCTGGTGGGAGATATCCACCTTCTGCTCATGTTCCTGCAGAAACGACCAAACCTGATCCCGACGCATCGCATCACGGGTGCTATCTAAAATACTCATGCGTGGCCCTCCTCAGCTTTTTCATTAGGACTGTCATTCCCGCTCTGATTTTTAGATTGCTGTTGTTTCTCTTTAAGTTGCTCCCACAACCCCATCAAACCTTTTGGCAGATAGAGGGTCACCAGTACAAACATCGCGCCCAGTGCGAACAACCAACCATCCGGCATAATCGCCGTAAATTTAGTCTTGGCGTAGTTCACCAAAATCGCGCCAATAATCGCGCCGATCAGGGTTCCCCTCCCCCCCACAGCTACCCAGATAACCATCTCAATAGAGTTGATCGGTGAGAATTCACCCGGGTTGATAATGCCCACCTGGGGCACATAAAGTGCACCGGCAATACCCGCAATCATCGCCGAATACACAAACAACCAAACTTTGTAGTTCTCCGTTTTGTAGCCGATGAAGCGGGCCCGGCTTTCACCGTCACGCACCGCGATAATCACTTTGCCGAAGCGGGTCTGCATGATTTTCTTACTCAATATCAGCAGCCCGCATAACAGCAGCGCCGTGATGATAAAGAGCGAGACCCGGGTGCTATCCGCTTGCAGATCAAAACCCAGAATATCTTTAAAGTCAGTCAGCCCGTTGTTACCGCCGAAACCCATCTCGTTACGGAAAAAAGCCAGCAACAGTGCGTAGGTCAGCGCCTGAGTCATAATCGACAGATATACACCGGTTACCCGGGAGCGAAATGCCAGCCAACCAAACACAAAGGCCAACAGACCCGGTACCAGTAGCACCATTAGCATGGCGATCCAGAACTGGTCCATGCCCTGCCAGAACCAGGGCATTTCACTCCAGTTGAGGAACACCATAAAGTCAGGAAGGTCAGGATTACCGTAGACACCCCGATCACCGATCTGACGCATCAGATACATCCCCATGGCGTAACCGCCTAACGCAAAGAAGGCGCCGTGCCCCAGGCTAAGAATGCCGCAGTAGCCCCAGATAACATCCACCGCCAGCGCCAGCATGGCGTAACAGAGATACTTACCTAACAGGGTGATCGTATAGGTGGACACATAGAATATTGAGTCCGATGGCAGCAGCAGGTTACAGGCCGATGCCAGCACCGTGACTGTCAGCAGCAGCACCACAAAAGGGGCTACCTTGCTGTCACCATTAATTCTAGAAAAGCTCATAAACTTGCTCATGAAACCGCTCATTCTGCTGCCCTCCCTTTCTGCGGAAACAGCCCTTTAGGACGTTTCTGAATAAACAGAATGATAAATACCAATACCAGAATACTGGCCAGCACCGCACCGGTAACCGGCTCGATAAACTTGTTCGCTATACCCAGGGTAAAGGCGGCGACCAACGTCCCCCAAAGGTTACCCACACCGCCGAACACCACCACCATAAAGGAGTCGATAATGTACGCCTGCCCCAGGTTAGGGCCCACGTTCGTCAGCTGACTCAGGGCCACACCGGCGATACCGGCAATACCAGAGCCCAGACCAAAGGTCATGGCATCCACCCGATCGGTACGGATACCCATCGCTTTGGCCATATCCCGGTTTTGAGACACGGCGCGAACATTCAGACCCAGCGAGGTTTTCTTCAGCACGATTAACAGAATCATGAAGACCAACAGCGCAAAGGCGACAATATATAAACGGTTAAGGGTCAGACTCAGTAGTGGGTTGATCTCAATAGAGCCGCTCATCCAGTCAGGGGTTGCCACCTGACGGTTGAGGGGAGAAAACACTGTACGCACCAACTGCTGCAGAATCAGACTGATACCGAAGGTGGCCAGTAGTGTTTCCAGTGGCCGGCCATGCAGATGGCGAATCACCAGACGTTCAATCAGAATCCCCACAAGACCCGACACAATAAAGGCCGCTGGCACCGCGATCCAAAGCGAGTATTCAATCATCTCGGGCAATAACAGCTGCACCACATAGGTGGTGTAAGCACCCAGCATAATCATCTCGCCGTGGGCCATGTTGATAACCCCCATTACGCCGAAGGTGATCGCCAGACCGATAGCGGCCAGCAGTAAGACAGACCCCAGACTCAGGCCGAAGAACAATTGATTCACAAAGCTATACATCTCGGCCTGCTTGGCAATCTTATCCAAACCTTTCTGCGCCGCTTTACGTACACTGCGGGAAGGGTCATTCTCAGCCAGCTTCGTTAACTGGTTACGCACCGGTGGTTCAAGACTGCCCTGCAAATCTTTCACCGCCTGTAGTCGCTCAGTTGCATCGTCCGAATTATCAGCCCTGTACAGTGCCAGCGCGACATCCATCACGTCCTGCACCGAACGACTCTGTTCATCCAGCCGTGCGGTGCGAATCAATTCAATCGTATTTGCATCCAGATCAGAGAAGAGTGAACGTACCGCTTCAGCTCTGACGTCAGAGTCTGAGTTATTCAGTTGAATCCGGGCGATAGCCTCACCCAGATAGCCGCGCAATCTGTTATTAACTTTGATCTTCTTCACTTGTTTCTTAGTCAGATCGACAAGCTTTTCACCGGTAAAAAGATCGGCATAGAGAGTCGCACCTTGCGCTTTATACTTCCCCAGCAGACGACCATCCTCTCTAACAAAATAGAGGTTGCCGCCTAACAACGTCTTAAACAGAGGCAGCATATCCGCCCCTTCACTCGCTTCCAGCTGCTGTAAAACGGGCAATGTTTTGCTCAGTTTCACCGTTGTTAGCTCTTGTAAGAGCGGTTGCTGTGCGGCAGAAGGTAGTTCAGCCAGCGCACTGCTGCTGATCAACAAAGCCAACAGGCAGCTACAGATCTTAATAAAATAATTCACGGGGGATCTCCGTTCGGGTAAGGCAGATAAGCGCTTGTTAAAACACTTTATTCAAAGCGTTTTATGAAGAACTCTTTAGATAAATCTTGGCCTATGAGTAATGCAGGCTTCTGAATAGAAGCCTGCTTTTTAAAAAACCTAAGCGTTAGATTTTAGTAATCCTGACCAGAACAGGTCTTAGTGACAGTGTTGTAGTTACCGCAAGAGACAGGCGCCGTCCAATCTGCAATCAGGTCTTTAGAACCTGGCAGGAAGTCAGACCAAGCATCACCGGGTACAACACCTTCAGTTTCCCAAACCACTTCAAGCTGACCATCTTCCTGAATCTCACCAATCAATACTGGCTTGCTCAGGTGGTGGTTCTTGTTCATGTAAGCGGTACCACCGGTCAGGTTCTCAGCTTCCTGACCAATCATCGCCTGCTCAACCGCATCAACCTCAGTAGAACCGGCTTTTTCAACTGCCTGAGTCCACATCTGGAAACCGATGTAAGTCGCTTCCATTGGGTCGTTAGTTACACGCTTTTCATCGCCAGTGAACTCTTTCCACTTAGAGATGAAGGCAGTGTTCGCATCGCTTTCAACACTCTGGAAGTAGTTCCAGGCAGCCAGGTGACCGACCAGAGGCTTAGTATCCAGACCCGACAACTCTTCCTCACCTACGGAGAATGCAACAACAGGAATATCTTCAGCAGAGATACCCTGGTTACCCAGCTCTTTGTAGAAAGGAATGTTAGCGTCGCCATTGATAGTCGAGACTACCGCCGTCTTCTTGCCTTCAGCGCCAAACTTTTTGATATCGGAAACGATAGACTGCCAGTCAGAATGACCGAAAGGTGTGTAGTTGATCATGATATCTTCAGGGGCTACACCTTTAGCGACCAGGTAAGCTTCAAGAATCTTGTTAGTCGTACGTGGGTAAACATAGTCAGTACCCGCCAATACCCAACGCTCAACACCGATATCATTCATCAGGTAATCAACCGCAGGAACCGCCTGTTGGTTTGGCGCAGCACCGGTATAGAATACGTTTTTAGAAGACTCTTCACCCTCATACTGAACCGGGTAGAACATCAGACCGTTCAGTTCTTCAAGCACCGGCAACGCAGACTTACGCGAAACGGAAGTCCAGCAGCCGAAAATAACATCAACCTCATCCTTCGTTAGCAACTCACGGGTCTTTTCCGCAAACAGAGGCCAGTTTGAAGCAGGGTCAACAACCACCGCCTCAAGCTGCTTGCCCAGCAAACCACCCTTCTTGTTCTGCTCTTCAATCATCATCAGAACAGTATCTTTCAGAGTCGTTTCACTGATCGCCATCGTACCGGAAAGAGAGTGCAGTACACCTACTTTGATGGTATCGCCAGCCATCGCGCTAGCGCTCAGTACCGACGCGCTCAACGCAAGCGCCATACCTGAAACCAGATGTTTTATCTTCATATCTATTTCCCTTCTTGAGGTTAAGTTTCAATTCTTTAGCCGGATTGAATTAAGTCCCGGGCCTTATGAAATTCACTTAGTCATTATTGGGAAATTTGCTGCACTGCGGTATGGGGTGATTGACGCAGCCGTATACGTCAAATGACGTATAGGGATCGTTCGTAGCTCGACGCGACTGCGTCGCTTGCTCGAAAAAGCGTTATAGCCTTTTTTATTGAGT
>JAGPUU010000413.1 GCA_018067325.1 Amphritea sp. | reverse complement strand
AGGAATTTTTACTATACATTATGGAAACAGGACGATGAAGCTGAAACAGGATCTTCGTAATGAGGCATAAAAATACGGTGAATCTTCAAGCTGAATTCAATATAACACTTTATTTTTTATTATCAACACTTTAATTAATCTTTATGACTGTTATCAAACGGTTTCAGTTGGCATGTTCACTGTGCATTCAACCTGATTACGGGATTTGGCTTTAGCCCGGTATAGCGCTTTGTCAGTACGGCTAAACAGGTTGGCAGATGATTCATTGTTGCTATATTCAGCGACGCCAAAGCTGGCTGTGATTTTCAAATTCAGGTTGTCTACTAGTGACAAAGAATTTTCTATCTGCTGGCGCATCTTCTCAGCGACCTGGCGGGCCTCTGCCTGGTTACAGTGTGGTAGAACGATCAGAAACTCATCTCCGCCCCAGCGGCATAAAGTATCGGATTGACGCAGGTTATCAGTGAGAACATTTGCAATCTGAGAGAGTACTTTATCACCGACCAGGTGACCGTGATTATCATTTACTTTTTTAAAATGATCGATATCGACCAAAATTGTAGAGACCGGGTGTTGCTCCCGCTGGGCAAAACTGAGTATCTGTTCAAAGATTGATTCGAATGCATAACGGCTAGCAGTGCCAGTCAGAGGGTCTGTATTAGCCATATATTCCAGCCGACGCTGATACCCGCCAAGCGTATAATAAAGCAGTAGCAGTACTAGCAGGGTGACTAGCAGACTGATCGAGAGGTTAACCCATAATGTTTTAGTGATGAGCACTTCACTGTGCTCTTTGTGTTCGACGATCAGATACCAGTCCAGTTCCGGAATAAAACGCGATTTGATCAGGTATTGCTGATTGTTGCTGCTATAGCTAAATGATCCACCCCGTGTGGTTAGTATCACCGAGGCAATATCTCTCAACCCCTCAGCCTGATGTATGTCTTCTGTACCGCTATATTTACTGCCCTGTAGGGCGACCTTGCCGAGCCGGTCAATGAAGTAAACCTGACGACCAAATCTTTGTTGATAATCTTCAATTAACTCATTAAGTGTGTGTGACGCCAGCCCAACACCGATGATGCCCAAAAAGCGGCCTTGCTGGTCTTTGACTTTATGGTTAACGAATAGGTTAGTACTGGAGCTATCAACGGTATCCAAATCAAGATTGATATCAAACTCGGCCTTGAGATTTCGGGTGGTGAAATACCAATTATCTGCCGGGTCTTCAGCGGATACTTGTTTGATGATGCCGCTACTGTGGTAGTAGTTCGATGTTTGCTCTGAAACAAAAAAAGTGGTGATTGCGTTATAACGATCCTGAATCGATTTGAGGTAGCGATACATCTGCTCAGGTTGTTGTTCTCCGGTATCAATCCAGTTGTGTACGAAGGTATCCTGGGCCATTAGCGAAGACACCAAAATTGGCTGTAACAGATCTCGCTGTACTTCTGAATAGATATTGTCACTGGTCAGGGGGAGCGTATTCGTCTTGATGTGCTGATTCAGTGAGCGGTTTGCCACATAGTAGCTAATCAGGCTAATCGCAGTGAATGCAATGATCAGTAAGCAGCTGCTAATCAGAATAAAAGGTGGCTTACGTTTGTATGTCTGTTTCATATGCAGCATCGACTCGGAGTAGTAATGGCCGACAGCCGAAATCTTCCTTGGTGTCGCTTCCTCATTTTAGCAGCTTTATTCGCTTTTCCCATCGAAAGAGAACGGTGCAGTGGCAAGCGTTGATGAGCGTCAGTTCGCTATCAATGATGATTGCATTTGCTAAATGGTAATGGGAGGTGGGGGATTCGGACATAAAAAAACCGCCCTTAGACGGGCGGTATGAATGGAGTAAATATTATTCTGTCTGGATTAATTATCAGCGTTCTTTAGTTGCCAGTTTTTATATTTGACCAGGTACGGCTACGCACGCGGGCGACTTTTGCTGGCAGTGTTGCGGGCATATACAAACGAGCCCTGGTTTCAGCATCCGGATAGATCGCTGGGTCAGAAGTAATCTCCTCGTCGACCATCGTGGTGGAAGCCTTGTTTGGGTTGGCATACCAGACGAAATTAGTAATCTCGGCAATGATCTCAGGTCGTAGCAAGAAGTTGATAAACTTATGCGCGTTTTCCGCATGTTTGGCATCAGATGGGATTAACAGCATATCAAACCAGATCTCAGTTCCCTGTTTGGGAATGCTATAGCCGATCTCGATACCGTTTCCAGCCTCTTCAGCTCGGGCCTGAGCCTGGAATACATCACCGGAGTAGCCGATAGCGACACAGATATCGCCATTTGCCAGGTCGTTAACATACTGGGATGAATGGAATTGGCGCAGATAGGGGCGAACCGCTTTTAGCGCCATCGCTGCGGGGCTGTCATTCTTATGCGCGGCTTTACTCGTATCCGTTGAGGACTGGCCACTGTAGAGCAATGCTAATGGGTATATTTCATCAGGAGAGTCGAGGAAGGTGACGCCACAGTCCTTCAGCTTTTTTATGTTCTCAGGGTTAAAAATTAGCTCCCAGCTGTCGATGGGTGCATTTTCGCCCAGTGCCGCCTGAACCAGTTTAACGTTGTAGCCGATACCCGTCGTGCCCCAAAGATAGGGAACACCGTAGTCATTGCCCGGGTCTTTGCTATCTAATAGCTCCATCAATGCAGGGTCAAGATTGCTGAGGTTGGACAGTTTATCTTTCTGTAGTTTCTGAAAGATGCCCGCTCTAATCTGCTGCTGCATAAAGTGTGAACTAGGTACAACCAGGTCATATCCTGAGTTGCCTGCCAGCAGTTTTGCCTCAAGCGTTTCGTTGCTGTCATAGACGTCGTAGATCACTTTGATACCGGTTTCAGCTTCAAACTTTGCCAACGTATCTTCAGCGATATAGTCTGACCAGTTAT
>JAGPUU010000299.1 GCA_018067325.1 Amphritea sp. | reverse complement strand
CCCGTTGGCAGGATACTTATGCGATTGTATTTGAGCAGGAGATGCTGGCCTGACTTCGCTGTGTGGTAGCGAGGAGTTCTGAAGCTGGCTTAATCAACACTGGCGTTTCAAATTTAAGCGTATTACTCTTGATCTCAAATTAACTGGCTATAGTACTCTGAGATCATTCTATGAGTGGAAAACTACTCTATCTGGTGGGCGCTTCAGGCAGCGGTAAAGATAGTTTGCTTGAAGGCTGTCGCCAGCGTCTGCAACCCAGTCACTGCTGTTTTGTGGCTCATCGTTATATTACCCGAGCCCTCAATGTCGGTGGTGAAAACCATATTCACCTCTCTCCTGATGAATTTGATATGCGTGCCAGTATGGGAATGTTTTCCATGCAATGGTACTCCCATGGTTATAGTTACGGCATAGGGTCAGAGATTGATAACTGGCTGGCAAAAGGGATTAACGTTGTGATTAACGGCTCCCGGGAGTATTTGCAGATTGCGATGCACGCTTATCCGAACCTGATACCGGTGCTGGTTCAGGTTGATGAAGATACGCTGCATCAGCGTCTTACTCTGCGAGGCCGGGAAAATGAAGAAGAGATCGTTAAGCGGTTAAATCGTCACCGTCAGATTGTTGATAGCCTGCCTGGGAATATACAGCTGATCGATAACAACTCAAATTTGCAGGAAGGCGTTGATACGTTGTTGAAGCTGGTTGAGTCCATGGCGCCGGATTCCGTTAAGCCGGCTCGCTCAACGCACTAATCTATTAATGAATTACAAGAGGGTGCACTATTGCACCCTCTTTTTTTGGCTGGAGGATTTAGAATGTTCAGTATTGAGATGGGTGTGAGGGATTATGAACTGGATATGCAGGGTATCGTTAATAATGGTGTCTATTTCAACTATCTAGAGCATGCCCGGCATGAGTTTTTACTGAGCAGCGGTATTGATTTTGCTGCTTTGACTGACGCTGGAATCCATCTGGTAGTGATTCGTTCTGAGCTAGATTATAAAGCCTCATTGAAAAGTGGCGATCGGTTTCGGGTCGAAGTTGCTCTGGAGCGAATCAGTAAAGTGAAGTTTGGTTTTCGCCAGCGGGTTGTCCGTATCGAAGATGAAAAAGTCTGTGTGGCCGGGCTGGTGATAGGCACGGCACTGAATGAGCGAGGTCGCCCTTATATCTCACCTGAGCTTGAGGCGTTATTCAGCGCATGATTAAAGCGACATTTGATAGCCGTGCCATTGTGCTGCTGGTAGGGCTTTGTATGTTGTTCGGCTTCAATCAGGTGATGGTTAAGTTTGGTCTGGAGGGGATATCACCACTAATGCAGGCAGGTTTGCGGTCTGTCGGTGCGTCATTGCTACTCGTGCTCTGGATGTTGTGGCGCGGTGAGAAAATTTTATACCGCGATGGGGCCTTTTGGTGGGGCGTTCTTCTCGGAATTCTGTTTGCGATAGAATTTTTGTTTATCTATATCGCCCTGAATCTGACTACCGTCTCGCATGCTACGATATTTCTTTATACATCCCCTTTTGTTGTCGCGCTGGGGGCACATCTTTTTATTCCGGGTGAAAGCCTTAGAAGAGTTCAGATTGTAGGTCTGTTAATCGCCTTTGCGGGCATTATTTTTGCGTTTCGAGATTCTCTCGATGGTGACGTTTCACTGCTGGGAGATATTCTGGCGCTTGCTGCAGCTTTTTTTTGGGGGGCAACGACGGTGGTATTGAAAGCCTCCCCTCAGCGGCATCAGTCTCCCTCGCGTGTGTTGCTTTATCAGCTGGTTGTTTCTGCTGTTGTGTTGCCGCTGTTGTCGTGGGGGTTAAATGAACCAGGGGTGACCAGCCTGACACCTCTGGTGATAGGATCGTTATTGTTCCAGATAGTATTGATGGCGTTTGTTGGTTATCTGGCCTGGTTCTGGTTACTGAGTCATTATCCGGCATCAAAAATTGCTAGTTTTACTTTTCTGACACCATTGTTTGGTGTTCTGTTTGCCTGGTTGATACTTGATGAACGGCTTTCGTTCGATATGCTGGGCGCTCTGGTGTTAGTGGCTCTGGGTATCTTTCTAGTCAATAAAAAAAGGTAATAAACCCGGTAAGCATGCAGGGAAAAATATAAGAAGCGACTAGTCTAAAACAGACCGCCGCCAGACAGTATTATTTGATCTGTGACCAGAACGCTGCAATTAGCGGGCTTTGTAGTTTTTTCCTCAGGGCAAATAGGCCAACATCATAAGCTTTGAGTTCCGGCTCAATATTGAGAATACGCACCCGATCTGCCAGTGGACTGTTATCCAATACAATCTTGGGTACCACGCCGACTCCGAATCCCAGACTCACCATGCTGACAATGGCTTCATTTCCAGCGACTTGTGCATAGATCATCGGTTTAGCCTGGCGGGCTTTGAACCAGCGGTCTATTCGTTTACGTGAAACGCCTTCTTCTGAGAGGATCATCGGCACTACTGACCAGTCTGGTGTGCCAGTGAGTAATGAGTCCAGATGAATATCTTCATGAGGAGCGATAAACACTAGCGGCGAGGTTGCGATATGTTTGAACGCCAGTCCCGCGTTCAGCGTGTCCGGTCGTGCAGCGATGGTTATATCATCTGTCCCTGCCAGTACTCGCTGAATCGCATTTTCCGGATCGCCGGTATGCAGCTTTATTTCAATTTTAGGGTGTTGCCGGCGAAACTCGCTGAGGATGTCATAAAGAAAGCTATAGCTGGCAGTGACCGAGCAGTATACGCTGATCTCGCCCTGTAACTCTTGAGCGTCAGCTAACAGGGAGTTGCGCACTACGTCCCATTGTGTCAGCGCTTCACGGGCATATTCTTGAAAACGCTCTCCTTCCCGTGTCAGATTTACCGTGCGGTTATCCCGCTCAAAAAGTTGTACGCCCAGAGAGCCTTCCATTTGTTTGATCGCGCGCGTCAGGGCAGAAGGGCTGATATGACAAGCTTCACTGGCTCGGCCAAAATGAAGCGTGTCGCAAAGACTGATAAAGAGCTTTAGAGAACGGGTATCCATAGGCTTCTATAATAGTTTCGTTGCAATTGATGGAACATATTTTCACATATATATCACTTTTCGCAATATAAACTCTGCCTTCCCATTTTTTTTATTGCGGTTTGTAACAAGCCCTAATCTGATTTTCTTATGCCGGCTTGATCTGGATTAGGGCAAATTATGGGCTGAGCCGTTAACGTTGGCGCTTATATACCCGATTCAATGGCGCTGTTCGCCCGAGGTTTAGTATGAAGTATGACATCGTGATTATTGGTGCAGGGCCTGCCGGTCTTAGTTTTGCCCGCTCACTGGGAGAAACCGCTCTAAAGGTGTTGGTTGTGGAGCGCTCATCCCTCGATACACTGCGCGAGCCCCCGGAAGATGGACGTGAAATCGCACTGACCCATCTGTCGATTGATCTGATGAAAAGTTCGGGTGCCTGGCAACAACTGGCGGACCAGGATGTCTCACCGATCTGTGCTGCCAAGGTGCTGGATGGTGACTCGAGTTATACGCTGAACTTTGATAATACTGACGCTAATCTGGATGCACTGGGTTATCTGGTGCCCAATGATAAAATTCGTAAGGCATATTTTGAGGTTGTAGAGGGCATTGAAAATGTTGAGCTTCTGACTGAAGTTTCAGTTGAAGATGTTGGCAGTACAGCGGATAGCGCTTGGGTTGTTCTTTCAAATGGCGAGCGAGTGGAGTGTGATCTGCTGGTGTCGGCGGATAGCCGTTTTTCTGAAACCCGCCGAAAAATGGGGGTGCCCGCCTCGATGAAAGATTTTTCCCGTACCGCTATCGTGTGTCGTATGGAGCATAGCCTGCCTCATAATCAGACCGCCTTTGAATGTTTCCATTATGGCCGCACTCTGGCCATTCTGCCGATGACCGGTAATCTCTCATCCATAGTAGTAACGGTATCAAGTGCCGAGGCAGAGAGTATCTTTAATATGGGTGAAGAGGCTTTTGCCGCCGATATTGAGCAGCGTATGCAGGGGCAGCTAGGCAGTATGAAGCTTTATGGTCGCCGTCATCTGTATCCGTTGGTAGCGGTGCATGCGAATAAATTTATCAGTCGTCGTTTCGCTGTCATTGGTGATGCCGCAGTGGGGATGCATCCGGTTACTGCGCATGGATTTAACCTGGGACTTCGTAGTCAGGAAACCTTGACAAAAGAACTGAAGAAAGCGCTGAAACAGGGGCAGGATATCGGTTCGTTCAGTGTGTTAGAAAAGTATCAGAGCGCTCATATGCGGGTGACAAAGCCCCTCTATATGGGAACTAATCTGGTAGTCGGTTTATTCACTAACGATAACTTTGCTGCGAAGATTGCGCGTAAGGCAACGTTGCGGATAGCGAACAATTTCGCTCCGCTGAAACAGATAATTACTCGCAAGCTCACTGAAAAGCGGATAGATATTCCCTTTTTTCTGCCCGGTCTTAAGTAAAAGGCTTCAAATAAAAGGCTCTATCGTTTCGATAGGGCCTTTGACTATTGAGTCTGTCGCAGAGCAAGGTATCCTTAACTAATAATTAAGCAGTCTTTGTAAGGGTTTTGTTGTGAATTCCTCTGATTTAAGCTCCCGTGATCTAAGTTCCTGTGACGTTACCAAGCGAGATCAGTTGAGAATATTGCTGCTCCAGATTCGTGATGGTGAACAAGTGCGTATGGAAGAGCACCAGAGCTTTGCCGAATACTGTGGTGTTGCGTTGGATCAGATTGTAATCCTTAATGTTTTTGATACCCCTGACTTTCCGGCCACGGCAGCAGATGATTTTGATGCGTTGCTGGTGGGTGGTGCCAGTGAAGCCAACGTCCTCAAGCCGGATCAATTCCCTTTTATTCAGGCCTGTCAGAATTTGATTCGTCATTGTGGCGAGACGGCTAAACCAGTATTTGCCTCCTGCTTTGGCTTTCAGCTAGCCGTATTAGCGCTGGGTGGAGAAGTTCGGCATAAGGATGTCGATTTTGAGATGGGCACTATTCCTGTCTCACTGGCTGATGCGGCCGTTGATGATCCGCTCTATCAAGATACCCCGGAAGGTTTTTTTGCTATTTCGGTACACCGTCAATACGTTGACAGCTTGCCTGAGAACTGCCAATTGCTTGCCTATACTGAACAATGTGTCCACAGCTTTAAACTGAAGGGCAAACCTTTTTGGGCTTTTCAGTTTCATCCAGAAGTTGATAAGGCCACTCTGATTGAACGACTGACATTCTACAAAGCTCACTATACTGATGGAGACGGTCAACTGGATCGGGTACTTAGCTCAGCGGTGGAAACGCCGGAGTCTAATATTCTGGTGCGCAAGTTTGTCGATCGGGTCCTATTAAATCTCGGGTAGATTTTGTATAGATAGCTTTCCCGTATACGTAAAAGTAGAATGACTGAACATTTTGTTAATCCATTGGTGTAAACAGATCTATGAATGACCCACAGGGAAACAAACCGGAACAGCCTGAGCAGCCGAGTCAGGAAGAGGCGAGTCCAAAGCCACGTAGCCGGGGAATCTATCTGCTGCCTAATTTGTTCACTACGGGAGCCCTGTTTTGTGGTTTCTATGCAGTAGTGGCGGGAATGAATGGCGTTTTTGATAATGCGGCAATCGCCATTTTTGTTGCGATGGTTCTGGATGGTCTGGATGGTCGTGTTGCGCGCCTGACAAATACTTCGAGCGCGTTTGGTGCAGAGTATGATTCGCTGTCGGATATGGTCTCCTTCGGGGTTGCGCCAGCTCTGGTTACCTTCAGCTGGGTGCTCAGCAGTGCGGGTAAGTTTGGTTGGTTCTGTGCTTTTATCTATGTTGCAGGCGCTGCGCTGAGATTGGCACGCTTTAATACCCAGATCGGTTCAGTGGATAAACGTTACTTTATGGGGCTGCCAAGCCCAGCGGCTGCAGCATCTGTGGCGGGTCTGGTGTGGGCCTGCGTAGAGTTTGAGATTGATGTCAGCCATCTGGTGTACCCGATTGCTATCTATGTTGCGCTGGTGGGCGTACTGATGGTGAGTAATGTGCTGTATTACAGTTTCAAAGATGTTGATCCGAAGGGAAAAATCCCCTTTATGATTCTGCTGGTGATTGTGCTTACCATCGGAGTTATCTCTATCAGCCCGCCAATTTTCCTCTGGTTACTAATTTTAGGTTATACGCTTTCTGGTCCAGTTTTATGGCTGTTGCGTAAACGTAAAACACTGAGTAGTTAAGCTATTGGATTGATGATTGTTTGGAGGTGACTGTTATGAGTAAGCGGCTAATCAGAGAAGCATTGAATATCCCCTCATCAGAGATCACCTCCGAATCAATCTACAAGCAGCGTCGACGCCTGATTCAGGCGGCGATGTCTGCTGCAATTTTACCCGCATTTACCTATCCCTCTTTTGCTCGTGCCGCCGGTTATGAAATTCCCGATGACCTGCCTCGTTATCCCGGCCCTGCTTGGCTTCGACAGAAACTGGCCAGTGCGGTGCGTAATCCAGATCTGTCCGTTAGTGATGAACTAGCCCCGTATTATCATATAATTACCCACAACAACTTTTACGAGTTTGGTACAGATAAGCGTGACCCGGCGCGATATGCTCAAAACTTTAAGACCGATCCCTGGAAAGTCGAGATAAGTGGCGAAGTAGCCAAACCGGGAAACTATAATCTGGAAGATATACTCGCGCCTCATGCTTTAGAAGATCGGGTGTACCGGTTACGCTGCGTTGAAGCCTGGTCGATGGTTATTCCCTGGCTTGGTTTTCCTCTGGCGGATCTGATTAAGCGTTTTGAACCTACCTCTAAAGCGAAGTATGTGCATTTCACTACCATTCTCGATAAAGAGCAGATGTCTGAGCAACGTAGTTCCTTCGGTACGATTGATTGGCCCTATGTTGAAGGTCTGAGAATGGATGAGGCGATGAATCCTCTGACACTGATGGCCGTTGGTGTGTACGGTAACGCGCTTCCGCCGCAAAATGGCGCGCCTTTACGTTTGGTGGTGCCCTGGAAGTATGGATTTAAATCTATAAAGTCGATTGTTCGTATTCATTTCAGTGAAACGATGCCAGAGACTAGTTGGAATGTTACCGCGCCGAGCGAGTATGGTTTTTACGCGAATGTGAATCCGGCCGTTGATCACCCGCGCTGGTCACAGGCGACAGAGCGTCGATTACCCTCCTCTTTGTTGTCGCCCAATATTGTCGATACTCTACCGTTTAATGGTTATGCAGATCAGGTCGCTCATCTCTATAAGGGGATGGATCTCGCTAAGTGGTTCTGATGGTATCTGGTGAAAAGGGAAGGCTGCTTAGGTGGTGGTTCTTTTTTTTGCTATTACTGTCTCCGCTTGCTGCTTTGTTTGTCAATCTGCTCAACGATAATCTGGGTGCTGATCCGGCCAAGGTAATTGTTAAAGAGTTGGGTTTTTGGGCGATCACCTTACTCTGGTTGACCTTGTCAGTCACGCCCGGAATAAAACTTCTGGGTTGGCGCTGGTTGATGTCGTTCCGCAGAATGTTGGGTCTCTATACTTTTTTTTATGCTGTGCTGCACCTGCTGTCTTTTGCCACTTTTCTGGTGGGATGGCGATGGGATATCCTGCTGACCGAGTTGACTAAACGGCCCTATATTGTTGTCGGCTCTCTGGCTTTGTTACTATTGATTCCATTGACTTTTACCTCTACTAAAGCGATGCAGCGACGCCTGGGTAAGCGCTGGAAAAAACTTCACTTTCTGATCTATCCCATCAGTTTGTTGGCTATGCTGCACTTTATCTGGCAGATCCGTTCGGACTTTGGTCAGCAACTTATATTTGCAATTTTATTAGCTATTTTGTTGGGCTATCGACTATATCTTAATAGGCGCAGTTAATAGAGAGGAGGTACTTATGTATCCGACTCATATCTCTGAAAAGCTGTTGCTGCTGTTACATGCTTGGATGGCTGGGCTTAGTAAGTTGTGGTGCATGGTCTTTACGCGTCCCCCTGATGATCGGGGGCGTAAGTATAATTTTCCTATGCCGTCATTATGGTTAAGTCTGATAGCTTCAGCAGTCTTTCTTGTGGCGATTATATCGCTGCTTTACTGGCTTCTGACTACGTTGGCGGGGTAGGCCTTTTTCTCTGTAGTCTGAAGTTTTATTCTCTCCGGCAGGGGCGGTTATCCTACGCCCCTGCACTTACCACCATCGATGTGTATTCCCCTTGCAGTCTGAAATCTGCTGCTATACTGGCTTATAACCAAGTGCATAACTCGGATATGTAATCATTATAAAAGGGACCAGAAATGCTTGGGGCACAGCTGTTTAGTTTTTGACAGCAAGGAGGCCTGGAGATGAGACGTAACGGAAGGGTCCTGTTATTAGCAGGGCTTTTTTATGCGCCGCTGGTGTCTGCCGATTGGCAGATAAACCTTATCGAAGGGGCGACTGAAATTAGCCGCTCTGTCTATAACCTGCATATGGTTATTTTTTACATATGCGTTGCTATCGCCGTTGTGGTGTTCGGCGTTATGTTCTGGTCCATCTTCTGGCATCGAAAGTCCCGGGGAGCCAAAGCGGCTCATTTTCATGAGAGTACCTGGGTAGAGATCGCCTGGACTATAGTGCCGGTGATCATTCTTGTCTCAATGGCTGTGCCTGCCAGTACCACCCTGATTCAGATGTACGATAAAAACAATGCTGAGCTTGATATCCAGATTACGGGATATCAATGGAAGTGGCGTTATCAATATCTTAATCAGGATATCGACTTTTTTAGTAGTCTTGCGACGCCTCAGGAGCAGATTATTAATGAGCAGATTAAGGGGGATAACTACCTACTTGAAGTTGATAAGCCTCTCGTCATTCCCGCCGGCAAAAAAGTACGTTTCTTACTGACCTCTAACGATGTGATTCACTCCTGGTGGGTGCCTGCTCTGGCTGTGAAAAAGGATGCGATTCCAGGTTTTGTTAATGAATCATGGACGTTGGTAGATGAACCGGGAATATATCGGGGGCAATGTGCTGAGTTGTGCGGCCGTGATCATGGTTTTATGCCGATAGTGGTCGAGGTTAAGTCACCGGAAGATTACCAGCTGTGGGTGGCTGAACAGGCCAATCTCAAAGTGGCAGAGCAACAGTCTGCTCAGAAAGAGTGGAGCCAAGCAGAGCTGATGGTGCGGGGGGAAGAAGTTTACAAAGCCAGCTGTGCCGCTTGCCACCAATTTGAGGGGCAGGGTATTCCTGGAATATTCCCTGCATTAGCGGGTAGTCCTCTGATGTCAGGTGATTCGGCTGAGCATATCGATGCGGTATTACATGGCCGTTCAGGAACGGCGATGCAGGCGTTTGCTGAGCAGCTTAATACGGTAGATCTAGCCGCAGTGATTACTTACGAACGAAACGCCTGGGGTAACCAGGGCGGCGCAGTGACTGTTCAACAGATTACTGAGTTGTTGAAGGAGTAGGGCGATGGGTAGCTTAGAGCAGACAGTACATAGTACAGATCACCATGGCCCTGCAAAAGGCATCACTCGTTGGCTTTATACAACCAACCATAAAGATATCGGTACGCTATATCTGTTGTTTAGTCTGACGATGTTTTTTGTCGGCGGTTGTATGGCGCTGACTATTCGGGCCGAATTGTTTCAGCCGGGACTACAGTTGATAATGCCGGAGTTCTTTAATCAGATGACCACCATGCACGGTCTGATTATGGTCTTCGGAGCAGTAATGCCAGCGTTTGTCGGCTTAGCTAACTGGATGATTCCGATGATGGTTGGCTCCCCGGATATGGCGCTGCCGCGGATGAATAACTGGAGCTTCTGGATTCTGCCTTTTGCCTTCGCGATGATGCTGTCTACTCTGCTGATGGAGGGGGGCGCGCCTAATTTTGGTTGGACCTTTTACGCGCCTCTTTCCACAACCTATGCCCCTCCTAGTGTGACCTATTTTATATTTGCTGTGCATATGATGGGGATTAGCTCGATTATGGGCGCGATCAATGTGATCGCTACTATCCTCAATATGCGTGCCCCGGGCATGAAACTGATGGATATGCCGTTGTTTGTCTGGACCTGGCTGATTACCGCATTCTTATTGATAGCGGTGATGCCGGTACTGGCAGGAGTAGTCACTATGATGCTGATGGATATCCATTTTGGCACCAGCTTCTTTGATGCAGCGGGTGGTGGTGATCCTGTCCTGTTTCAGCATGTCTTCTGGTTTTTCGGTCACCCGGAGGTGTACATCATGATTCTGCCTGCGTTCGGGATAGTATCTGAGATTATTCCTACCTTTGCCCGTAAGCGATTGTTTGGTTATACCTCAATGGTGTACGCCACAGGCTCCATTGCGATTCTTTCCTTTATCGTTTGGGCTCACCATATGTTTACCGTAGGTTTACCCCTGGCCGGAGAGTTGTTCTTTATGTATACCACTATGCTTATTGCGGTTCCCACTGGGGTAAAAGTATTCAACTGGGTGGCCACGATGTTTCGCGGCTCGATGACCTTCGAAACTCCGATGCTATTTTCGTTGGCTTTTGTTGTGCTTTTTACTATCGGTGGTTTCTCTGGTCTGATGTTGGCAATAGCTCCTGCCGATTTCCAATATC
>JAGPUU010000403.1 GCA_018067325.1 Amphritea sp. | reverse complement strand
CGATGTTTGATGATAATTTTAGATATAACACTTCTTCAGTGTCGACCACTATGTGGTATGGCAGCTCTGATGTACCCGTAAGGGTTGGGCAGGAAGCCGCTTTTATGATTTTTAGGATAGGGCGTTTTGCGCGTTTCTATTTATACGGAAATATCGAGATGTATCATGGAAGTAAAGAAGAGTTTGTCTTTTCAGTTTCTTGTTTTTTTGTTTTCTGGGTTACTAATAGTTGGAGCTATTGTAACTACAATCTTATATATAGAGAGCAAGGATGAGCTTAACGAGTTGAAGCTAGAGGAAACTCGCTTAGCCAGACTGTTTGAGAATTCGATTATGCATGAGTTTCTTATGGTCGCTACGGATCTTAAGCTACTCGCATCACATAGCCATCTACCCTCATATTTGGACAAGCCATCAGAGTCTGATCGTCAAGCGCTGACCAGTGAATTTTTGGCGCTTAGTAAGCAAAAGAGAAAGTATGATCAGGTACGCTTACTGAATAATAGTGGTATGGAAGTGATTCGCATTAACTTTAATGATGGTCTTCCGGAACGGGTACCTGATGAGCAGCTTCAGTCAAAATCCGATCGCTACTACTTCCTCGATTCAATAAAGCTAGAAAAGGGACAAGTGTTTTTTTCTCCATTTGACCTGAATGTTGAACATGGCCAAATAGAGCAGCCTGTTAAACCTATCATTCGCATAGCTATTCCATTATTTGATAACAATGGAGAAAAGAAAGGCATATTAATTCTTAACTATCTTGGACAGCATCTTTTCAAACACATTAAAAACATTGTCGATGTGTTGGATTCCAGAGCAACGGTCATGCTTCTTAACCAGAAAGGGTATTGGCTTAAGGGAAGACAGTCCGAAGAAGAGTGGGGCTTTATGTATAAAGATAAGCAACGATCTTTTGCAAATGAATTCCCTCAAGCCTGGAAGAGCATAGAAAGTAAAGATCGTTCGCAGTTCAAAAATTCAGATGGTTTATTTACATTTACTACAGTTTATCCAATGACAGATCAGATGGTGTCATCCGATGGTTCAATCGAACCGTTCGGGGCTAGTCATTCTCTAATGGATCAAACTAAGTATTCATGGAAGCTCGTTATTTATGTGCCTGACGGGTTGTTGGCTAATAATACGTTAAAGCTATTTAGTAAGCTGCACCCAATATTATTAGTAATTTTGATATTGCTCTTTATCGGAGCGTTTTATATAGCAAAAGCAAGAGTCCGGCATGAACTCGATGACGAAAGCATTGAGCGTATGGCTCATTTTGATAATTTGACAGGTTTACCCAACCGCGCATTATTATATGAACGACTAGACTTGCTTATGCAGCAGGAAGGGGCGAACTCTTCTGGATTTTCTTTGTTATTCATCGATCTTGATGGCTTTAAAGCTGTCAATGATCGGTATGGTCATAATATAGGTGATCGAGTACTAAAAGAGACAGCTGCGCGAATTAAGAAACATATTCGTAAAATGGACACCGCTGCAAGAATAGGGGGGGATGAGTTTTTGGTGGTGTTACAGGGTGTAACCTCTCCAACAGATGCCGCTATTGTTGCTAAGAAGATCATAGCCTCTTTTAATGTGCCTTTTCAAATAAGTGAAGTTTGCAGGCCCGTTATTGGAGCGAGTATAGGGATAACAACTTATCCTAGTGAAGGGCAGGATACTGATGAGCTCATCAAACAAGCTGATGCTGCAATGTATAGGGCTAAAAAATCGGGCAAGAACCGCTTTAGTTTTCACTCTGACCAACTAGAAGAGGTTTAAGAGTCTAGCACTTTGTCCGTGCAATACTCTGGAGGGGGCGAATGTCTAACCTAACATTAATATGTGTTTTTCTAGCGGTCATCTTTTTCGGTGTATCCGTTAATGCATCGCCAACATCCGATGACTTTATCCCTTGTCAAAAGATGGCTGTCATTATCTTAGATAATTGTTTGAAAGAGGGAGGGAGTAGCTGTTGGTCAGATTCTAAGTCCCACTATAAAATTTGTCGTCAAAGAGTGATTCAGAGTTACCTACCTGATACTGAGCGAATAAGGGCTGAGCAAAAAATAAGAGAGGAAAGAGAAGTACAGTAGTGCTCAGTTTCAACGTTAATAATTGAAAGGCTTAAAGTGCACTTAGCTGACAGTTAATGTGACAGGAATAAAAATATAATGCTGATTAAAAACATGCTGATAGGGGTAGCGGCATCTATCGTTACAGTATTTCTATTGTTGGTAAGTGGTTTACTTGGGAATATGGAGGCTAAGGTTACAATTCCAAAAAGTAGTGTAATGGCCTTTAACCAAGAAACATGTCCTGAAGGTTGGAGTGATTTTACACCAGCATATGGTCGTTTTGTTCGTGGTATTGACCGTAATAAAGCCCCGCTGGACCCTGAAGGCGAAAGAGTACTAGCTTCTCTCCAACTTGATTCTCTAGGGAAACACAAGCATACAACAACGGGCCTAAAGCAATATCCATCCTGGAACAGTCAAGAAACGGTTGGGGATGCTACTGATTTTGCTAGTGCAATACATCCAAGTGTAGGAGGGTATGCTGAAATTTCGTCAACGGGTGATAAGGAGACGCGGCCTGTTAATGTGGCACTGCTTTACTGTGTAAAGTCTTGATGATGTAAGTGCTTCTAATTTTATAGTTCACTTCAGATGTTTGTATGCCGGATTCCAGCGATGCGCAGTGATGGACGGCCTCATTGGGTATCTGATGCTTTATGGGTTTTGACTAAGTGGTGATGGCCTAAGAGAAGCTCAAGAGGAAATTAATATCAGAATTACCTTTCAATCCAACCAAGAGAGCCTGGCTCGAGGTTCTTTGTGTTTAGTTGGCGCACCTGGATATCAGACGAAAACCCGACAACGTGTAACCGCTCCATATAACGGAAACGCACTATTGGGTTTTCACGGAACTTCTATATAAATAAATGGTTCAGATTGAGATGCCCGCAAGCTTGGTTTCGAGGTACTCCATCAGGCCTTCACGCGCCCCTTCGCGCCCTAGACCGCTCTCCTTCATGCCACCAAAAGGTGCCGCTGCACTAGTTGGGTTGATATCGTTGATCCCTACCATACCGAACTGCAGTGCTTCAAAGACACGCATAGCGCGTGAGAGATTCTGGGTGTAGATGTAAGCCGCCAGACCGTAGTTGGTATCGTTTGCCATCGCCAATACCTCCTCTTGAGTGTCGAACGGGATCACTGCCGCTACCGGACCAAACGTTTCTTCGCGGTAGATTAGCATCTCTTCGGTTACACCGCTTAGTAAGGTCGGCGCATAGAAGTTACCTTTATCCAGCCCACCGTCACGCAGCGTTTCACCACCGATATGCAGCTTAGCGCCTTTACTAACAGCATCCACAACCTGATTGTTTACCTTGTTAATCGCTGCGTCATTCACCAGCGGACCGATATTTATTCCCGGCTCCATGCCGTTACCCGCTTTCATCTTGTTCACGCGGTTTTCGAACTCCTCCAGGAAGGGCTCCAGAATCGAACGCTGCACAAAGATGCGGTTCGGGCTGATACAAGCCTGTCCGGTATTGAGGAATTTCACCAGTGATGCACCTTTAGCCGCGTGCACCGGATCGGCATCGTCAAACACGATAAATGGCGCATGGCCGCCTAACTCCATGGATACCCGTTTCAGCTGAGGCGCAGCATCCTGCGCCAGCTTTTTACCCACAGCGGTGGAGCCGGTAAAAGTCAGCTTGCGGACGATCTGGTTGGTACAAAACTCTTCACCAACCGGTACAGGATCGTTGGTGGTAACCAGATTGATCACCCCCGCCGGGATACCCACTTCTTCCAATATCTCAAAGATCGCAATGGCGCACAGTGGCGTCGCTTCAGCCGGTTTCAGCACGATGGTACAACCCGCTGCAATCGCCGGTGCCACTTTACGAGTGATCATGGAGATTGGGTAATTCCAGGGAGTTACAGCAGCGACCACGCCGATTGGCATGTGCTGTACAAGAAAGCGTTGATCAGGGCGTGCAGAGGGGATTGTTTCGCCGTAGGTACGTTTGACCTCTTCAGCGAACCAGAGCAGGTAGTCCGCACCGTACTGTACTTCGGCCATTGCCGCCTTGAACGGTTTTCCCTGCTCTTTGGTCATCAAGGCCGCCAGCTCTTTCTTGCGTTCGATCATCAGGTCGTAGGCGCGGCGCAGGTAATCGGAGCGCTGGTAGTTGGTAAGCGCAGACCAGCCGGGCAGTGCAGCGGATGCTGCATCGATAGCCCGCTTCGCATCGTCCCGTGTGCCATCCGTAACTTGTGCGATCTCCTCGCCGGTTGCCGGGTTGTAAACTGCGAAGGTGCTATCCGCTTTAATCCACTCACCATTGATAAACATAAGATCTCCTCTTCGTCTCTTAACTACCTTATCCAGCATCAAGCGTTGGGGCAGGCAGAGCGATAAATAGATTAATTACGACCGGGTGGACGTCAGGTTCACCAAGGATAGGTCGTATAAGATGGAGCTTAGTC
>JAGPUU010000397.1 GCA_018067325.1 Amphritea sp. | reverse complement strand
AGAGACAGGACCAAAGGCTTCAACACCATGGGGGATATCTGTTTGTGTTGGTTGATCTGTGTAAAGCAGAGTAGGGGGGAAGAACGCACCGGTTTCCAGATCTCCGCCGGTAATGGCGAAATCTTCGGTACCGCCGTAGATCAGTTCACAGCTCTGCTTGAGCTGGTCAACTTTCTCCCACACATCGCGTACCTGGCTGCGACCGACTAGTGGTCCCATACGCACACCGTCTACTGCCGGGTCACCGACAGTGGTTTTGTCCAGGCGTGCTTTCAGTGCTTCTGCAACCGCTTCGATACGGTTACGCGGGATAATGGCACGGCGAATCGCGGTACATTTCTGTCCGGCTTTAACCGTCATTTCCCGTGCGACTTCTTTGACATAAAGGTCAAATTCAACCGAGCCGGGCTCAACCGTTGCACCTAGAATGCTGCTGTTCAGCGAGTCGGCTTCCATGGTGAAGGGGATAGAGTTGGCAACGATATTTGGGTGTGAACGCAGCTTTTGACCGGTAGAGGCTGAGCCTGTAAAGGTCACAACATCTTGTTCATTCAGACGGTTAAGCAGATCGCCTACGCTACCGCTGATCAGCTGAATGGCACCAGGAGGCAGAATGCCTGAAGCAACAATGGCTTTAACCATTACTTCCGTCAGGTAGCTGGATGCTGTTGCCGGTTTAACGATAACCGGCATACCAGCGGCTAAACTAGGAGCGATCTTTTCAAGCATGCCCCAGCAAGGGAAGTTGAATGCGTTGATATGTACCGCAACACCTTCTTTAGGCACCAGAATATGACGGCCGATGAAAGTTCCCTGGGCGGACAGACGCTGTGCATCATCCTCAACCAGGAAGGTTTCATTGGGTAATTCACGACGTACCAGGCTTGAGTACGTGAACATGGTGCTAACACCACCTTCGATGTCAATCCAGCTGTCGGCGCGGGTTGCACCGGTCCAGGCGGAGACACGGTAGAACTCTTCTTTTTTCTCCATCAGCATTTTGCCAAGCGCTTTTAACGCGTTGGCACGCTCATGGAAAGTCATTTTGCGCAGGGCAGGGCCGCCGGTTTCACGGGCGTAGCGCACTGCATCTTCAAAATCGATGCCGCTGCTGCTAACGGTACAAATAGATTCGCCGTTAACGGCATTGAATACTTCAGCGCCGTTATCTGTACCATCAACCCACTGGCCGTTGATATAGCTTTGTAGTTTCATCAGGTTATAAACCTCTAAAGATAGTTTCCCGAGCAGCACTGCTGCTCGGGAATCGCGTCTTAGCGCTGGTCGAAATCGACGATAACTTCGTCAGAGATAGGATGAGCCTGACAGCTGAGCACGTAGCCCGCGTCGATCTCATGTTGCTCAAGGCCGTGGGAAATATCCATATCCACTTCGCCTTTGACTAACTTACATTTACAAGTCGAGCAGACACCTGCCTTACAAGAGTAAGGAAGCTCCATACCATTATGCATACCGGCATCGAGGATATTTTCTCCGACGGTGGCCAGGTCAAACATAATAGAGCGGCCATCGGCAACGACTGTTACTTTAGACGTCTTCTCTTCACCGAACTCATCTTTACGTTTCTGTGCTTTTTCAAGCATGGTTTTAGAATCTTCAGAAGAGTTAGCGAACAGTTCGTAATGGATCTGCTCATCACTCAGACCTTCCATACGGAAGCCCCGTGATACTTCAGACATCATCGCTTCCGGACCACAGATGAAGGCTTCGTCAACGCTCTTTATGTTGATTAAGCCTGCTTTCTGTAGCGCAGCACCTTTCGCATTATCAATGATACCGTTGAGCAGATCAGCACCCTGATCTTCATAGTTCATGATGTTGATCCACTGAAAACGCTTCATGTAGCGGTTCTTAACAAAATTCAGTTCTTCTTTAAACATCACAGAATTACTACGACGGTTACCGTAGATCAGCGTTACTGTGCTGCCGGGTTCATTATCCAGAACTGACTTCATGATAGAAATCATAGGAGTAATACCAGAGCCAGCAGCGATGCACATATAGTGCTTAGCGTTGTCAGCTTTCAGCTCAGTGTTAAAGCTGCCTTGTGGTGGCATTACTTCAATTTCCATGCCCGGCTTGAAAGTATCGTTTGCGAAGTTAGAGAAACGACCCTCTTTAACGCGCTTAATACCAACGCGCATATGGCCGTCGCTCACACCTGAGCAGATGGAGTAAGAACGACGAACATCTTCGCCATCAATCATCGCACGCAGTGTCAGAAACTGACCCTGAATGAACTTAAACTTTTCGGACAGTTCTTCTGGTATATCAAATGATACGCAGATAGCAGTTTCGGTCTCTGGCTGAACGTCAGCAACCTTCAGCGTATAGAAATTGGTGTCGGACATTGCTTCACCTTTATCTTTTTGATCCTGGCTATGGCCTAGATCTTTTTAAAATAGTCAAAGGGCTCATTGCAGTCGTTACACTGAAACAGTGCTTTACATGCAGTAGAGCCAAACTCACTTATCCGGCGAGTATTTCGGGAACGACAATGCGGACATTGCGCATGGGCTTCTGGTGTCAGGCCATCTTCGTCGAGGTCGGCATCTTCCGGGGGCGCAATACCGTATTCACGGAGGTTTTTGCGGCCTTCAGGAGACATCCACTCTGAACTCCAGGCAGGGGAGAGTGACATATTGACCGTCACCTCCTGATAGCCTGCGTCGTTCAACGCTTTTTCAACGTCGGTACGAATATTATCCATGGCAGGACAACCGGAATAGGTAGGCGTGATAGTGACCGTTATGCGATCACCGTCACGCTTAATATCCCGTAGAATCCCAAGATCCCAAATAGACAGTACCGGGAGTTCAGGGTCTTTGATCATATCGAGCAGGTCCCATAGCTCCTTTACGTCAGCGGCGTTACGTTGCTGCAAACGCTGGTACTGCTCTGCCGGCATGAGTGAGATTTCATTCATAGCGGTTTACCACTGACAGCCAGGATGCGAACGATGTACGATCTGCATCTCTGTTAGCATATGGCCCAGATTCTCGGTGTGGTAGCCGGTACGTCCGCCACGGACAGCCCAGCTATCATCGGGAACTGTCAATGTTGCTGTAGTCAGTATCTCGCTCACCATGGCGTGCCATGCATCACGAAGTTTCGATACGTCTACACCGATACCGTTATCAGCCAGCAGTTGTTCAGTTTCATCCATATCGAAGAGCTCATGGGTGTAACCCCAGAGTTGATCGACGGCTTTCTGAGTACGTTTATGGCTTTCTTCGGTACCATCGCCTAAGCGTAAAACCCAATCACGGCTGCGGCGCAGGTGATACTTGGTTTCTTTGATCGCCTTAGCAGCAACGGCCGCAATGGTTTCGTCTTTTGACTTTACCAGCTCAGGTAGCATGACAGCTGCGTATGCATCTGCTAAAAGCTGGCGCACCTGAGAGTAGGCGAAGTCACCGCGGGGCATCTCCATCAACAACAGGTTGCGGTATTCACGGTCACTACGCATATACGGGAAGTCATCTTCGGTACGACCATCATCAGCCAGTTCGGCGGCGTAGCTGTAATACATACGCGCACGGCCGATGTAATCCAGCGCTACGTTGCCGTAGGCGATATCTTCTTCCAGGAACGGGCCATAGCTGACCCACTCAGAGATACGGTGGCCGAGGACAACTGAGTCGTCGCCCAGGCGGATAACGTATTCTAATGTGGCTTGTTTAATTGCATCACTCATTCTATTTTCTCCCGCCAATTACATGTTGTTTACAGGGTCAGGCAGGACATAATAAGTCGCATGACGGTAAGGTTTATCATCACTTGGGTCGTAGAAGCATTCCGCATCGTCTTCCTGTGAAGAGCAGATGTCGTTAGATTTAACTACCCAGATGCTGACGCCTTCACTACGACGGGTATAACAATCACGAGCATATTCCAGTGCCTGCTCATGGTCTTCTGCATGCAGACTGCCAATGTGCTTATGATCCAGGCCACGCTTGGAACGGATAAAAACTTCAAATAATTCTAATTTTTCTGTATTCATTGCAAATGCCCCTTATGCTACGTTCTGTGCTTTTTTGGCGTTTTTCTTTTCGTTATATGCAGTGATTGCATCACGTACCCAGGTACCTTCATCGTGAGCCGCTATATGGTGCTCAACGCGCTGACGGTTACAGTGGCCATTGCCATTGATAACGCTATAGAACTCATCCCAGTCGATCTCACCGGAATCATAGTGGCCACGTTCTTCGTTCCACTTGATCGCTTTGTCCGGGTGTTCCAGACCTAGTACTTCGATTTGAGGGACAGTTTGATCGATAAACTTCTGACGCAGGTCGTCATTGGTTTCACGCTTAATCTTCCATTCCATCGACTTAGCCGAGTGTGCAGACTCCGAATCGTGAGGACCAAACATCATCAGAGCAGGCCAGTAGAAACGGTTCAGGGAATCCTGAGCTATCTGTTTCTGTTCTGGAGAGCCATTAGCCAGTGCCAGAAGGGCTTCATAACCCTGACGCTGGTGGAAGCTTTCCTCTTTACAGATACGGATCATGCCGCGTGAGTAGGGACCGTAAGAGGTCCGCTGTAGCGATACCTGGTTAACAATGGCTGCACCATCTACTAACCAGCCAATTGCGCCAACATCGCCCCAGGTAAGGGTTGGATAGTTGAAGATAGAAGCATATTTAGCTTCACCTGACTGCAGTGCTGCGATCAATTCGGCGCGAGTGATGCCGAGTGTTTCAGTCGCACTGTACAAGTACAAACCATGACCGGCTTCATCCTGCACTTTAGACAGCAGTACCACTTTACGACGCAGTGATGGCGCCCGGGTAATCCAGTTTCCTTCTGGTTGCATGCCGATAACCTCAGAGTGCGCGTGCTGCGACATCTGACGGATCAGGTTTTTACGGTAGGCTTCCGGCATCCAATCTTTAGGCTCAATCTTTTCATCTGCCTCGATCTTACGCATGAAATTTTCTTCTTGAGATGTCATATCAATCGTCTCCATTTTTGTTGGACCGCAGGTTCAGGATGTTCTCTGTATACCTGCGTTGATTCATTCTCATCGTGACCACCACTTTCGGTGCCAGTCGCAAAGTTTTACTGTTTAGCGCTTTCTATTCAGCCCTTAGGGCGATTATCAAATACGCGTTTAGCCTTACCTTCAGAGCGTGGCAGACCACCCACCGGTACGACATCGATCTTAGTGCTGATGCCGATCACGGACTTGATGTGATGCTGAAGCTCTTTAATTACCGGTACTTGATCGGTATGTTGAGCTTCAGGTGTCAGCTCAACCTTGACCTGTACTGTGTCCAGGTTACCGTTCTTATCGACCACTATCTCGTAGTGAGGCGCCAGGGCCTTAACCTTAAGAATCTGCTCTTCAATCTGCGTTGGGAAGACGTTTACACCCCGGATAATCAGCATGTCGTCTGAACGACCTGTGATCTTGTCCATGCGACGCATTGGGCGTGCAGTGCCTGGAAGAAGGCGGGTCAGATCTCGGGTACGGTAGCGAATAACTGGCAGTGCTTCTTTCGTTAGTGAGGTGAATACCAGCTCGCCGTACTCGCCATCTGGCAGTACTTCGCCGGTGGCTGGATCAATGATTTCAGGATAGAAGTGATCTTCCCAGATGGTTGGACCATCTTTTGTTTCAGCACATTCCTGAGCAACACCCGGCCCCATCACTTCAGACAAACCATAGATATCAACAGCATCTATACCCAGGCGGCCTTCGATGTTTTTACGCATCTCGCCGGTCCATGGCTCGGCGCCGAAGATACCGACACGTAGTGCCATCTCTTTAGGGTCCAGACCCTGGCGATCCATTTCGTCCATCAGGTTAAGCATGTAAGAAGGGGTTACCATGATGACATCGGGATCGAAATCACGCATCAGTTGAACCTGCTTCTCTGTTTGGCCACCGGACATTGGGATAACCGCACAACCTAAGCGCTCGGCACCGTAATGCGCGCCCATACCACCGGTAAACAGACCATAGCCATATGAGATGTGAACCTTATCGCTGCTTCTGCCGCCTGCTGCACGAATGGAACGTGCAACTACATCAGCCCAGACATTGATGTCATGCTGGGTATAACCGACAACCGTTGGCTGGCCTGTTGTACCACTGGACGCGTGTATACGGACAACATCGCTCATCGGCACTGCGAAAGAGTTGAATGGGTAAGCGTCACGCAGGTATTGCTTGGTCGTAAACGGGAATATTTTCAGGTCATCCAGTGTTTTAAGATCGGATGGATGTACACCTTTGTCATCGCATAGCACACGGTAGGCGCTTATATTGTTATAGGCATGTTTAATACTGAACTTCATGCGGCTTAACTGGAGTGCTCTGATCTCATCAATACTTGCTTTTTCAATTGGATCCAGCTCGTTAGGATTCATTTTGATGTTCATCATAGTTCTTGTCCTGTTATGAATTCTTTGTAATTATTTTTATATTGCAGCGGGGCTTTTCAGCGAGAAGCCGGTTCGCTTGCTGATTAGACACGCTCGATGATGATAGCGATGCCTTGGCCCACACCGATGCACATAGTGCAGAGCGCATAACGACCACCGGTACGATGTAGTTGGTACATCGCAGTCGTCACTAGCCGTGCTCCACTGGCGCCTAACGGGTGCCCCAGTGAGATTGCACCGCCATTTGGATTTACGTGCGCAGCGTCATCAGGCAGTCCTAAATCACGTAATACTGCCAGGCCCTGAGAAGCAAATGCTTCGTTCAGCTCAATTACGTCCATCTGATCTAGTGTTAAGCCGGTGTTAGCCAGTACTTTCTTTGTTGCTGGTGCCGGACCAAAACCCATGATGCGAGGCTCTAAGCCAGCTGTGGCCATGCCCACGATACGAGCTTTAGGTGTTAGGCCGTTTTTCTCAGCCGCTTCTTTAGAGGCGATCAAGAGTGCACAAGCACCATCGTTTACACCTGAAGCGTTCCCCGCCGTTACTGAACCACCTTCTCGGAAAGGGGCTCTAAGTTTAGCCAGGGCTTCTAGTGTAGTAGAGGCACGTGGGTGTTCATCGGTATCAACAACAACGGGATCACCTTTGCGCTGAGGGATGACAACAGGGCAGATTTCTTCGTTAAAAGTGCCTTTCTCCATGGCCGCAGCTGTTTTCTGCTGGCTCCGGAACGCGAAGAGGTCTTGGTCTTCACGGGAAATATTAAAATCTTCAGCGACGTTTTCAGCAGTCTCAGGCATAGAATCTACGCCGTATTCCGCTTTCATCTTTTTGTTAATGAAACGCCAGCCGATTGTCGTGTCGTAAAGGCCGTTAGGGTTACGGCTATAAGCAGAATCAGGTTTACCCATAACGAAAGGTGCGCGGGACATTGATTCACAACCGCCGGCAATCATCAGATGAGTTTCGCCTGATTTAATGGCGCGAGCTGCCATGCCGATAGCATCAATACCGGAACCGCATAGACGGTTAACGGTTGTGCCTGGAACAGATGTTGGCATGCCGGCTAATAGGGCAGACATACGTGCTACGTTACGGTTATCTTCACCTGCCTGGTTGGCGTTACCGTAAATAAGGTCGTCTACCGTAGTCCAGTCAACATCTGGGTTGCGTTCCATCAGTGCTTTAAGTGGCACTGCACCTAAATCATCTGGACGAACAGGGGCTAAGCCTCCGCCGTAACGGCCAAATGGTGTGCGGATTGCGTCGCAAATATATGCTTCAGTCATGGTGTATTACCTTCCTTCCGGTAGTGTGGTGTCGTGATTAGTGCCGGGAATAACGACACCACGAATTCGGTGAGAACGACCGCGGAATAACGCGATCAGCTCTCCTTTCTGGTTTTCAACGCGTATGTCGTAAACGCCAGTCCGGCCACGTTGATGGGTTTTATTAGCTTTCGCTGTCAGCGTATCGCCACGATGCCCCGGGCTGATGTAGTCGATACTGCAGCCTGCGGCAACGGTAGGGTGGTTCTCAGTGTTGCAAGAAAATGCAAACGCACTATCTGCTAAAGAGAAAATCATCCCGCCGTGACAAGTGTTGTGGCCATTGGTCATCCAGTCCTGAACCGGCATAGTCAATTCAGCATAACCCGGACCCACTTTGACAACAGTCATCTTGAGCTCTTGTGTGAGCGGATCATCAGCTAATAATGCTTCGGCACAGGCTTCGGCTAACTGCTGAGGATCGTTAAGGTCGTACTTGTCAGCGTAGTTTTGCTCAGCCATGGAATGGGGCTCCTGCAAAGAATTTACGACGTAGTAGGGCTGAAGGGCGGTAACGGTCTTCGCCGTAGCTTTGCTGCAGATTGCTGAGGCAGGTGAAAATCTTGTCAACGCCTACTTCATCGGTCCAGGCTAAAGGGCCTTTCGGGTAGTTCAAACCACCTCGCATAGCGATGTCCGCATCGGCAACGGAACAAACGCCTTGATTGACGGCGTCAGACGCTTCGTTAGCGAGCATAGCGACGGTGCGCATAACTACCAGACCAGGGATGTCATCGATGACGCTTAAGTTAATTTCCAGCGCATTGAATAAACCAATGACATCTTGTTTAGCTGAATCACTACATTGATCGGCAAAAGACACCGCTAGAGCCGATGCGCTGTTGTAATCGATAGCCAGGTCAAATAGGGCGGTATTGTTGATACCCGCTGCAGCGACTTCGGTTGCGAATCGGCCATCGGTTAGGCATACACGGGCACTGCCTACTGCAATATAAGATTCACTTTCTGAAGCCTGCTTTTCAACGTTAATGCCCTGCGCTTCGATGCGAGTAATTAAGGCATTAGCAACGCCTAAATCACCAACGACCTGAATCGCTTTAGGTGAGTTACCACCAGTGGTTGTAGAGGCAGCAGGTTTTTCAGCGCCTTCGCTATAGTCATAGAATCCGTAGCCACTTTTACGTCCTAGTCGTCCGCATTCCACCAGTGCTTTCTGTGTTAATGATGGAAGGAAACGTGGATCTTGATAGTAAGCATCAAAAACAGAGCAGGTCACAGCGTAATTGACGTCGTGACCGATAAGGTCCATTAACTCGAATGGGCCCATGCGAAAACCGCCCGCACCCTTGATAAGTTGATCAAGGGTGGCTACGTCTGCGCCGCCTTCTTCAAATATGCGTAAAGATTCTGCATAAAATGGGCGCGCCACACGGTTGACGATGAATCCAGGAGTCGACTTAGTATATACAGCCTGCTTGCCCCAGGCCGATGCAGTGGCATGGGTCAGTTCAGCATTTTCGGTTGAGGTGGTCAGGCCAGAAACGATTTCTACCAGCTTCATGATCGGTGCTGGGTTGAAAAAGTGCATACCCACCAAACGTTCAGGATGTTTCATTTCAGCGCCGAGGGCCGTCACTGAAATTGAAGAGGTATTAGTAGCCAAAATGCAGTCGTCAGCACAATTTGCTTCGAGGTTAGCCAATAAGCCACGTTTGATGCCAAGATCTTCGATAATGGCTTCAATCACCAGCTTACAGTCTGCTAAAGCAGCTATATCAGTTGCTGGTGTAATGTTGGCCATTAAGGCTTGTAGAGCCTCTTCTGTCATCTTGCCGCGCTTTACCTGGCCTAGCAGCCCCTTTTTTATATGATCTAAACCGCGCTGAATTGCTTCAGGGTTCTGATCAAATAAAATCACCGGGTGGCCATAAGCGGCAGCTACCTGGGCGATACCTGCGCCCATTGTACCAGCGCCAATGACACTGATTTGAGCGCTTTTATCTAATGGAGCAATCGTGCTGTTAACTGTTGTCATATTTGCTCCGCTTACTTACCAGTAAAGTTAGGACTGCGTTTTTCCATGAATGCGGCTACGCCTTCACGGTAATCATCTGTGCGGCCTGCTAAACGTTGCAGGTCACGTTCCAGATCCAGCTGCTCATCCAGTGTATTTGTGTTGCCGGCGCTGATAGCGCGCAGTGTCAGGTCAAAGCCTTTTGTCGGCTGTTTAGCCAGCTTTCTGGCCATACCCATGACTTCATCCATTAGCGCTTCATCATCAACGCATTTCCAGATCATGCCCCATTCTTCAGCTTGTTCAGCAGAGACTTTATCGCTAAGTAGCATCAACGCTTTAGCGCGTGCAGTACCCACTAGACGAGGAAGTGTCCAGGTGCCGCCTGAATCAGGGACTAGGCCAATTTTGCTGAAGCCCTGAATGAAAATAGCTGACCGGCCTGCGACAACGATGTCACATACCAGTGCTAAGTTTGCGCCAGCGCCAGCTGCAACGCCGTTAACCGCACAAATAACCGGCATAGGCAGATCGCGTAGGGTGCGTACTAGTGGGTTGTAGTTTTTTTCAACAGACATGCCCAGGTCCGGCATGTCAGCGTCAGCAGCTACATTACGATCACTCAAGTCCTGGCCTGCACAGAAACCACGACCGTTACCTGTTAATACCAGGCAGCGTACGCTTTCGTCTTTTTTGATCGCTTTCATGGCCTGACGCATCTCGTCGTGCATGTCCGCATTAAAGCTGTTTAGGCGATCAGGGCGATTAAGGGCAAGCAGAGCTACCCCATCTTCAATAGATAGGCTGATTGTTTCGAAATTCATTGGCTTAGCATCCTTTGAATAAGGGTTTCCGTTTTTCCAGGAAGGCATTGATTCCTTCATTGCGGTCTTCTGTGGCGGCTAGCAGTGTGAATGCTTTGCGCTCATAAAGGAGGCCGGAACTGAGATCGGTATCAAATGCTTTGAGGAGTGCATCTTTCGCCATTTCTACGGCGATAGGGGCGTGTCTTGAAATTTGGGCGGCGACTGTCTGAGCTCGCTCGAGGGTCATTTCGGACAGGGTGATTTCAGAAATTAATCCTGCGCTCATTGCCTGATCTGCGGTGATAGGCTCACCCGTAAGTACCATCTGCATTGCCAGGGACTTTCCAACGGTTCTTAGTAGGCGTTGGGTGCCACCTGCACCAGGCATAATACCCAGTTTTATTTCGGGCTGACCAAACTTTGCATCTTCACCTGCGATGATGATGTCGGCGTGCATAGCGAGCTCACAACCACCGCCAAAACAAAAACCATTTACCGCTGCGATGAGAGGCTTTTTAAATGCAGTTACGCGTTTCCAGTGTTCAACGCGAGGATCTTTAAGTACACCAACGGCATCCAGAGATGCCATCTCTCTTACATCAGCGCCCGCTGCAAAGGCTTTAGCTGAGCCGGTAATAACGACAGCACCGATGGCATCATTCTTTTCAGCAGCGTCTAGTTGTTCTACCAGTTCTTCAAGTAGTTTTGTATTGAGTGCGTTCAGTGCTTCAGGTCGGTGAAGCGTAATCGTCAGCACGCCGTTAGACGGCCCGCTGATAAGAAGGTTTGTTGGTGTGTTCATGCATTGCCCTGTTGTATAGCTTTATTTTGTAAGCACTTTCTCTGCAGCTCGGTGTGCTTTTCTGTCGGCTGTATGTCTGATCGTCTGTTGTAAATAGCAAGACGGAGCAAACATTGATGCCGATCAATTAATCATAGTAAAATCTAAAGTGATGCACTTTGTCAAATTTTTAGTGATTTACTGTGTCATTTTGAGATGATCTTGTGTTTTACCTTTTATGATCATAACTTATTGTAATTAAATGTTTTTATTTGTGAATTTGTAGATCTTTCTATAGCGGCTGTAGCTATCTGTTTTATAGTAATTGGTCTAATTTTAGTGGTTTTTTCAATGTTTTCATTGGATACGAGCCTCCATGTTAACCCATTGAATTATAAGGATAATTATATTTTATGTTGATGTAAGTCAAGGGATTGGGTTATAGTTGCTTCCAGAAGGGATACAAAAAAAAGAAATTAATTTATTTTTTTGAATCGTAACGTTGTTTGATATTGGTTTTCTTTGGAGTATCTAATGCCATCTACACCTAATTTTTTCGATCAGCATAAGACTGTTTTAGAGCGAGCATGTCAGGCAGTACAGGAGCGTGGCCATTGGACTCCTTATCCAGAAATTCCGAGTGGTAAACTCTATGGTGCATCAGCTAGGGAAGAGGGGTTAACAGCTTTTGAATCTAGCTTAACTAAGTCTTTTTCTCTTAAAGGACCTGAAGCTATAGGTGTCACTGGGGTTGAAGTTTCGCCTTATACTGGTGCCCTTGGTGTTCAGTATGATCAATATCTGGCTGAAGATCTGATAGCGGTTGCCAAAGCAGCATTGCCACAGTGGAGAGACGCAGGCCCGGCAACCCGAACCGGTGTTTGCCTAGAGATACTTGATCGCTTGAACAAGCGTAGCTTTGAGTTGGGTCATGCAACTATGCATACGACCGGTCAGGGCTTTGCTATGGCTTTTCAGGCGGGTGGGCCTCATGCACAGGATCGCGGACTTGAAGCTGTTGCGACTGCCTGGTTGGCGACAAGCCGTGTACCCGCAGATGCGATTTGGCATAAGCCGCAAGGAAAGCATGACCCCTTAGTGATGAGTAAGCGTTACCACATCGTGCCAAAGGGCGTTGCTCTGGTGGTGGCATGCTCCACCTTTCCTACTTGGAATACTTATCCCGGATTATTTGCGAGCTTAGTCACCGGTAATCCGGTTATTGTTAAGCCTCATTCTCAGGCGGTTCTGCCAGTCGCGATAACGGTTCAGGTGTGTCAGCAGGTATTAGCCGAAGCGGGTTTCGATCCTGAGCTGGTTACCATGGCCGCTGAAGGTGAGACTGTCGGAATTGCACAGGAACTTGCGACGCATAAAGATGTTCGCTTGATTGATTACACCGGTGGTAATGCGTTTGGTGATTGGTTATCTGCTCATGCGACTCAGGCTCAGTTGTATAAAGAGCAGGCCGGGGTGAATACTATCCTGATCGATAGTGTGGCACAGATGAAATCTGTGGCGCAGAACTTAGCGTTTTCTCTGAGTCTATACTCAGGCCAAATGTGTACTACGCCTCAGGCACTGTTGATTCCACGTGGTGGTATCAATACCGATAAGGGGCATATGAGCTTTGAGGAAGTGTCCTCGGTATTGTGTGGCACTATCAAGAAATTCCTATCTGACCCTGAGCGCGCTGCAGGTGTGCTTGGAGCAATTCCTAGCCCAGCTACCGTCAGGCGCTTAGAACAAGTGATAGAGCTGGGTCAGGTGGCGCTTGCGTCCGAAACTCATCCTATGCCTGGGTTTGAAGGAGCAGTTTACCGTACGCCGCTGATTCTCTCAGTCGAAGGCAGTGACTCTATTTGGCAGCAGGAGCAGTTTGGTCCGATCTCATTTATTGTTGCTGTTGATAGTACAGAGCAGGGCCTGGCACTGGTTTCGGAGGTGGTTGAATCTAAAGGTGCGATTACTTTCGGTGTTTATTCAACCGATGACTCTGTATTGGATGCAGCAGAAAATGTCGCTATTGAGCAGGGTGTTGCATTATCCTGTAATTTAGACAGCGGTGTTTTCGTAAATCAGTCAGCCGCTTTCAGTGATTTTCATGCTACAGGTAATAATCCGGCGGCCAATGCGGCGCTGACTGATCTAGCGTTTGTGGCTGGCCGCTTTGCTGTAGTGCAAAGCCGTCGTCATACTGACGTGTAAAAAAGTATTGATAAAGGAGATGTTGATGCAGGTTTATAGTATTGATGGCGTGACACCGGTTGTCGACCCGACAGCTTATGTTCACCCTACAGCGATATTAATAGGTGATGTGATAGTGGGTCCTCGATGTTATGTCGGCCCAGGGGCATCTTTACGCGGAGATTTTGGTCGTTTAGTGCTTGAAGAGGGCGCTAATGTTCAAGATACCTGTGTGCTTCATGGCTTCCCGGGAACGGATACTGTTGTTGAGAAAGATGGGCATGTCGGTCACGGTGCTGTGTTGCATGGTTGTCGGGTGGGACGTAACGCTTTGATAGGCATGAATGCCGTCATTATGGATGGCGCTGTTATCGGTGAAGAGTCGATTGTGGCCGCCTGTGCTTTTGTTAAAGCTGCTTTTAGCTGTGAACGACGCAGTATGGTAGTGGGAACTCCCGCAAAGGTTATAAGAGCGCTGAGTGACAAAGAGGTCGCCTGGAAAAGTGCAGGTACTGCTACTTACCAGGAACTCACGGTGCGTTGCTTGAATACTATGCAGGCAGTGGAAGCTCTGACAGAGGTGGAAGCAGATCGTCCGCGGCTTAATGTCGGTGAGGTGAAGCCTAAGTATCAAACGGATAATTAGAAAAAATGAGATGTAAAAAAACGAGGCTATGCCTCGTTTTTTAGTTTTATGGGTTTTGTTTATACGCAGGGGTTACTGGTTTTTGAGTCCGCCATAGCGCTGATAGAATTTACTATTGGGCGGTGGAAGAGGGCCCTCTGCGGTTTCTAATATGTCATCCATATGTTGCTCTGCACCTTGCCAGGTACGCTGGTAGATGTTGTAGCAGAGCTGTCTTGCTGCATTGCCGGACCAGTCTCCAGGTAGAAGTTCTTCAGGCAGTTCCGGGTCACGCAGAATAATTCTTCGATATTCATGAATAAGTAATAAACGAATCTGAAAGCATTGCTCGGGTGAAGGACTGCCTTTCTCTTTTAAGTGGTTCCATATGGGTCTGAACTTATCGAGAAAATTCTGATAACTCTCAGAAAGCTTTGGTAGGTTCCATGCCTCTCGGGTCTGCAAGCGTAGAGCGCGACTAGGAATTGATCCTTCGCCTAAGTCTTCGAATATGATTACATCATTGTGGAAATCATACTCTTGTAAAAGTCCCTGAAATTCTGGTTTTTTCATTTGCGGATGTAGCAGAACAGTGGGGGCCAGGGTGCCAAAGCCGTGCCACTCTAATTCCTGACGTAACTTTTGC
>JAGPUU010000388.1 GCA_018067325.1 Amphritea sp. | reverse complement strand
CATCAGCAGCAGCGAGCGCTTTTTTACATTCCATCATACCCAGGCCGGTACGATCGCGCAGTTCTTTAACCTGCTTAGCGGAGAACTTTGCCATTTGGTTTTACCCCATCAACAATCTATTAATTCAAATTCAAAAAAAGGGGAGCAACACTGCTGCTCCCCTCCTACGCGCTTGAGTAAACTACCCAAACCGCTTGACAGTCTGATTACTCAGCAGCAGCTTCGTTGTTTTCAACTTCAACGAATTCACTCTTCTCACCAGCATTCACTTCAGTGCCTTCAGAACATGCATCCGCAGCAGCTTTAACGTAGATCTGAATTGCGCGCAGAGCATCGTCGTTACCTGGGATTACGTAGTCAACACCATCTGGGTTGCTGTTAGTATCAACGATACCGATAACAGGGATACCCAGCTTGTTTGCTTCGTTGATAGCGATACGCTCGTGATCAACATCAATAACAAACAGTGCGTCTGGTAGACCACCCATATCCTTGATACCACCGATAGAACGTTCCAGCTTTTCCATCTCGCGCTGACGCATCAAAGCTTCTTTCTTAGTCAGCTGAGCGAAAGTACCATCCTGGCTCTGTCCTTCCAGATCGCGGAAACGACGGATAGACTGACGGATAGTCTTGTAGTTAGTCAGCATACCACCCAACCAGCGGTGGTTTACGTACGGCATACTCGCACGGCTAGCTTCTTCTTTGATGGTCTTGCTTGCAGCACGCTTAGTACCAACAAACAGGATTTTGTTCTTGTTAACAGCCATGCCCTGAATCACATCCAACGCACCGTTAAGTGCTGGCAGAGTGTGCTCAAGATTGATGATATGAATCTTATTACGGGCACCAAAAATGTACTTACCCATTTTTGGATTCCAGTAACGGGTCTGGTGACCGAAGTGAACACCTGCTTTGAGCAGGTCACGCATTGTAACTTTTGCCATTATACTATTTTCCTAAAGTTAGGGTTAGGCTTCCATGCACCCCATACCCCAACCGCAAGCGGCACCCAAGGGTATGTGACGGTAACATGTGAGGATTTAAAAACTTGCGTTCGTTTACACAAATTTAGAGCGCGACTTTATACCATAAAAACCAACGCTTTTGAAGCAGGAATTATAATCTATTTACAGCGTTTTTTTGTTCTTAGGTGGTTAATTCGCTACAATCGCACAACTATCTTCTTACGCCCCAAAGGCTTACATTAATAAGGGTTTATATGAGCATCACTATCAAAACACCGGACGAGATCGAAAAAATGCGCGTCGCAGGCCGTCTGGCCGCGGAAGTATTAGAAATGATCGAACCCTTTGTAAAGCCCGGCGTAACCACTGAAGAGATCAATAAGATCTGTCACGATTATATCGTCAATGAGCAGGATGCTATTCCAGCACCACTGGACTATCACGGGTTTCCTAAATCGATCTGCACTTCAGTTAACCACGTCGTGTGCCACGGCATCCCTAACGATAAAAAGTTAAAAAACGGCGATATCATTAATATCGATATTACCGTCATCAAAGATAGCTACCATGGCGACACTAGCAAGATGTTTTACGTTGGCAATGCCGCCCCTCACGCCCAACGCCTCTGTGAGATCACCCTAGAGTGCCTCTATAAAGGGATTGCACTGGTAAAACCCGGCGCTCAACTGGGTGACATAGGTCATGTTATTCAGCACCTTGCCGAATCTAATCATTACACTGTCGTGCGGGAATATTGTGGACATGGTATCGGCAAAGATTTCCACGAAGAGCCACAGGTTGTGCATTACGGAAAGCCGGGGACAGGCTTCGAACTGCAAGAAGGTATGTGCTTTACTATCGAGCCGATGATTAACGCCGGAAAACGACACGTTAAACTACTAAAACGAGACGGCTGGACAGTTGAAACCGCTGACAAACGACTTTCAGCCCAATGGGAGCACACCCTGCTAGTCACGGCCGATGGCTGTGAAGTATTGACCAAACGCAAGGACGAAAACTTCTAAGCTTGATTTCAAACGAGAACTTCGATGTCGAATACTGCTTTTGCTGCTGACGAAACACTGTTCTCAGCCCGTGATTTTACCGCTAATCTAGCGGAATCCAACTCTCCTATAACGGTATTCAAGCAGGCACTAAAGTCTGCCCAAGAGACCATGGATCAGCGTTTCAAAGACGGCGAAGATATTCGCAAGCTGGTCTATGGTCGAGCCTGGCTGGTAGACCAACTTCTTCTCCAGGCCTGGAATCTGTTTAAATGGCCATCAGAGCAACATATATCACTGATTGCCGTCGGCGGTTATGGACGCGGGGAACTGCACCCACGCTCAGATGTGGACTTGCTTATCCTACTGGATGATGTCGAAGACTCCGAAGTACAGGAAAGCATCAGCGGTTTTCTGACCTTACTCTGGGATATCAATCTAGATATTGGTTCCAGCGTGCGTACCCTGGAAGAATGCTATAAAGAAGCTATGAACGACATCACAATTGCAACCAATCTAATTGAATCTCGCCCCCTGGTTGGCAATGAAGATCTGCATGTTCAGATGTACCTGAAAGTCACCTCTGAAGGAGCCTGGACCGATAAAGAATTCTTCATGGCAAAAGTTGAAGAACAAAGTCGCCGTCACGATAAAACCAACGATACTGAATACAACCTAGAACCCAACCTTAAAACGTCGCCCGGCGGCTTGCGTGATCTGCAGACCATCGGCTGGGTTGCAAAGCGACACTTCGGCGCCACCTATATCCGCGACCTCGTTGATCACGGTTTCGTAACCGAATTGGAACTGGACACACTAAACAAAGGTGAACTCTACCTCTGGAGTATGCGCTATGCGATGCACATGCTTTGCAGCCGCCGTGAAGACCGTTTGCTATTCGATCATCAGCGGACGCTGGCGGAGTTTTTTGGCTATACCGACCAGAACGGTGCTTTAGCTGTCGAACAGTTCATGAGCAAGTACTACCGGGTCGCCAAAGCGATGTCTGAGTTTAACGGCATGCTGCTACAGTATTTTGATGAGGTCATTCTGCGACACGAAGAGGAACAGGTTATTGAACCACTGAATAACCGTTTCAATTTACACAATGGTTTTATTCGGGTATCCCATGAATCGGTATTCGAGCACCAACCATTCGCAATGCTGGAGATGTTCGTTCTGCTGGCTCAGAACGATCAGATCAAAGGAGTGCGCGCCTCTACAATTCGACTCATCAGAAACAACCGACACCGAATCGACGACGACTTCCGTAACGATATCCGCAACACATCGCTATTCATGGAACTCCTGCGTCAGGACGCAAGAGTATCTACCGAACTCAAGCGGATGAATCGATACGGCATCCTCGGCCTTTACCTGCCTGAATTTGGCAGAATCATCGGCCAGATGCAGCATGATCTTTTTCATATATATACGGTTGATGCCCACACCCTCAAAGTGATCCAGAATATCCGTTTATTTCGGCATGAAGATCAAAGAGAAAAATTCCCTATCGCTCACCGGGTTGTTAATCAGCTACCCAAACTTGAGCTTATCTACATCGCAGGCCTATACCACGATATAGCCAAAGGACGCGGGGGGGATCATTCAGAACTCGGCGCAACCGATGCCATCGAGTTTTGTCAGCGACATCACCTAGGAAAATGGGACACTCACCTCGTACAGTGGCTAGTTAAAAACCACCTACTGATGTCCATGACCGCACAACGCAAAGACATCTCCGACCCGGATGTAATTCTCCACTTTGCAGAGCATGTTGGTGACATTATCCATCTTGATTATTTATACATTCTCACCGTGGCCGATATTAACGCGACCAACCACAGTCTCTGGAACAGTTGGCGTGCCACCCTAATGCGCCAACTCTATACCGAAACCAAACGCACTCTGCGTCGCGGACTCGAAAACCCAGTTAAAAAAGATGACCGGATTGATCAGATCCAAAATGAATCTTTAGCCATACTGCAACGTAAAGGCCACAGCCCATCTGACGTTCTTCAATTCTGGAATATGCTCGGCGAAGAATACTTTCTGCGGGAACAACCTCAACATATTGCCTGGCAAACCCAGGCAATACTCGAGCACGGTGACTCAACACTACCTCTGGTAATGATACGTAAAACTTCTTACAGAGCTTACGAAGGCGCTACCGAAGTTTTCATCTACATGCCAGATCTGCCCAACCTGTTTGCGGCAACTGCTTCAGCTCTCGACCAACTGAATCTGAACATCCAGGATGCACAGATCATGGTGGCAGATAATAATCAGGCCCTGAATACCTACACCGTATTGACTGAAGACAACCTGCCTTTACCGGAAGATGACGACTATCTGGAAAAGATCCGCATCCACCTGATCGAAGAGCTGGATGATCCTGATGATTTCCCTGCCATTATCCAGCGAAGAATTCCTCGCCAGATGAAACTATTTGCCTATCCGTCTCAGGTCAGCCTAAGCACCGATCCGGTAACGCAGTTAACCACACTTGAAGTGATCACCCCCGACCGGCCCGGCCTGCTGGCCCGTCTTGGCGGCATCTTTGTGGATTTTGGCATCTCTGTGCGTAAAGCAAAGATCACCAGCATTGGCGAGCGCGTAGAAGACTTTTTCTTTATCAACGATGATCAGGGGCAGCCTATCACTGACCCGGAACTCTGTGAGCAGCTAGAGCAGACTATCTGCCAGCAGCTTGATGAACACAGCCAGTCAGCCTAATCCCGGAAAATAAGTCCGGGAACAAGCCCTGAAACGAGCTAAGAAAATCAGCACTGTTTAGATGAAAAGGACCGATCATGGATCAACAAACACAAACTGAACTGGAAGCAGCAGCCTTCCGCCGATTAGTAGCGCATCTGGATGAGCGAAAGGATGTGCAGAACATAGACCTGATGATCCTGGCCGGCTTCTGCCGCAACTGCTTGTCTAAATGGTATAAAGCTTCAGCTGACGACCAGGGCGTAGAGATAAGCTACGAAGAGGCCTGCGAGCAAGTCTATGGAATGCCATATTCAGAGTGGAAAAAACAGCATCAACAGTCGGCAACACCCGAGCAGTTGGCCGCTTTTCAGGCGACTCAGAAGCCAAAATAGGCCGCCACATACCGTACATTCGACACATAAAAAAACGCAGGCTGAGCCTGCGTTTTTTTTCAATCTAAAAGAGATTACTGGCTGGACTGCCAGGCCCGCTGCACCTGATTCAAGTCGATCTCTAGTATCGTCGCATAAACATCGGTTTGTATTGGATAGCTCTTCACCACCCGCGCACCACGGACAATACCAGCAACCGCACCCTGGAATTGATTATTCTGGAGCAGCATATCTTTAACCGAGGTTGTTCCTGCCAGATATTGCCCATGCACCAGCACCGTCAGTTCCCGATAGGCATCCAGCTTAGAGGCTTTCATCGCCATCAGCACTTTATGCTGTTCAGTCTGGCCTGCCTGAAGGCTGATCGGCGCATATCCCGTCACCTGCACCCAGTTGGGCTCCACCGGCGTATTATCAACACTAGGCGGAAGGTCAGGCAGGGCGGAAACAATATCCTTTGTCGATTCAACAAAGGTTTCACAGCCCCCCAGAGAGATCGCCAGCATCAGCACCAAAGCACCCTGAAACAACCTCTTTAAAACAGACTTCAAGATCATTGCATACCCTCTGTGGCCTTCCGACGGGTGCCATTTTCAATAATCATGCCATCATCCATCGCTTTAATCGGATCATAACCCGGCAAAGCACCCTCTAATCGAACTGAAGGCAGGTTTGTTTGGGATGCAGCCAGAATTTGTCGGGTCGTCGTATCCAGCACCCGGGCATTGATAATAATGCCATCCGGATGCTGACTATAAGTACCGGTCAGGACAAAATGAATACGGTAGCGGTTATGCAGTGCAGAAAGGTTTGCCGTAGACAGCGGGTCTTTAGCTGAGGTATTCAAACTCACCGCCCGGAAATCTATCAGGTTATAACCATGCTGCTGCAACTGAAAAATAAAGTTCTCACTCAACCGCTCTCCGGTAGGCGAACCGGACGCTTTAGTGCCAAGCTGAACAAAGGGAAGTATGGCGATCGGTAGCCGCTTAACCCGATTCTCGGTCAGGCCCACATTGAGTTGCAACGCCATCTGCGCCACCGCTTCACTCAGCGGATCAGCGCCAGATGACTGATTACCAACAACACTAACCTCATGTTTAGTCAGCTCACGCCGGGCTTCCAGATTGGCCGCTTCAGCTTCACGCATCTGCTCAACCACCTGTGGATCAACACTTTGCACCGTCACCGGAATAGGCTCTTTCAGCATACATCCAGACAACAGGATTGGAACAAGCAGTAAAGAATATCTCATCAACACCAGACACCCAGAATTAAATATCCGTTTAAACTAACATAAATCAGGCACTTAAACAGCGCCTGCTGTATTGCATCAAGTCAATAATTTGCATACCTTAGAGCATTATCGGTCAACCATAAGTTATGTTTAGTCCTATGCTACGTATTCTCGCTGCCTTACTCATCAGTTTTATTAGCCTGTCACTGCACGCTGTCACTATGGAAGCAGAGGGCCGAGCACTGATATTTAATAAAGATATCGATTCTGCTCGCCAGGCCGCGATTAAAAACGCCACTCAACAAGCCTCTCTTCAGGCCAGTGCAATTGTCAGCAGCACCCAGACGATCGAACAGGGTGTCTTGAGTATTGATAATATGCAGGTCAGTACCCTGGGTATGGTAAGCAATATAGAGGTACTAGACGAAAAGATTCAGGGCCGCATGCTATGGGTTAAAGTGCGCGCCAACGTCGATTTCGAGAAAGGCTGCCCGGCAGGGGTCTCCGGCCACGGATACCAGAAGTCCGTAGCAATAACGGCCTTTCCTCTGCTCTACCCGCAGCAAGCTAATCTTGGCAATCTCAGTAACATACAAACAGAGTTGAGCCATATTCTCAGCAACCAGATCAATCAAAAGAGTAATCTTCGAGCGCTCAACGCCGGCATGCTCAATATGCATCAAACCGCAGCCACTGCACCGACACGCCAACTCAGCGCGGGCGCCCTAACCACCGTGCTTGATCATACTCGCCAGCTAGACGTCCAATATATTATCTCCGGCGTAATCCGGGATATAACCATGTCAGACTCGTCAGTTACCGATCCTAATCGTAACATTTTGATCGATTTCTATAACCGAATGGATTATCGCAGCAAACGCCACCTGCGCAGCCTGGCGCTGGATCTGTATATCCACGACGGCTTCTCAGGCGCGCTCTTAT
>JAGPUU010000330.1 GCA_018067325.1 Amphritea sp. | reverse complement strand
GGGCGATAACGTCAGCGCCGGCACGCTGAATAAGTCCGGCTCGTTGATCGTTAAAGCAGAGAAGGTCGGTAGTGAAACGGCGCTGAGCCGGATTATTGAAATGGTTAAGCAGGCTCAAGCCAGCAAGCCTGAGATATCCCGAATGGCAGACAACGTTGCCGCTATCTTTGTCCCGGTGGTGATACTTTGTAGCATGCTCACCGCGCTGCTCTGGTATCTGCTTGGCCCTGAGCCTCATCTGGCTTATATGCTCATCACAGCGACCACAGTGCTTATTATCGCCTGCCCCTGTGCTCTGGGTCTGGCAACTCCGATGTCAGTGATGGTCGGGGTAGGCAAAGCCGCAGAATATGGCATTCTGATCCGCAATGGTCAGGCACTACAAAGCGCATCGCAACTGAATACGCTGGTATTAGACAAAACCGGCACAATAACCGAAGGGTCGCCCCAGGTAACTGACATGCTGGCCGATCACCCAAAGATGCTGCAGCTGGCAGCCTCACTCGAAGCCGCGTCTGAACACCCCCTGGCAGAGGCTATTGTTCGTTATGCGCAATCTAAGCAAGAGGCGCTCTTACCGGTGGTAAACTTTCAAGCGGTTAGCGGACGCGGCGCTAAAGGTCATATTAACGGCATTGAGGTCGCACTGGGCAACAAAGCCTGGATGACCGAACAGAAGATCGACTGCGCCAAATTTGATGCTCAGGCCCTAACCCTGGCAGAACAGGCAAAGACCCCGGTCTATATCACTCTCGATGGGCAACTCGCTGGATTGTTAGCGATAGCAGACCCGATAAGGCAGGACTCAGTCACCGCGATTGCCAGGCTGAAAAAAGCGGGACTAAACGTCATTATGCTCACCGGAGATAATCCACAGACCGCTGCAGCGGTTGCCCAACAAGTGGGTGTGGATAACTTTATTGCGGGGGTCTTACCGGAAGAGAAAGCCAATGAGATTGAAAAACTGCAGCTGGCTGGTTACAAAGTCGGCATGTGCGGTGACGGCATCAACGATGCGCCGGCTCTGGCACGGGCGGATGTGGGTTTTGCCATCGGCAACGGTACCGATGTCGCGATTGAAAGCGCTGATATGGTATTAATTCGTAACAGCTTACACTCAGTAGCCGATGCGATTGAGCTATCCCGGGCCACCCTGGGCAATATCCGTCAAAACTTGTTTGGCGCTTTTATCTACAACACTCTAGGTATACCAGTGGCAGCAGGGATTCTGTTTCCCCTCACAGGTATGTTGCTGAGTCCGGTTATTGCGGGGGCAGCAATGGCGTTCTCATCCGTGACAGTGGTCAGTAATGCCAATCGCCTACGCTTATTCAAACCCAGCTCGAGCCGATAAGGCTTTCAGCTTTATTTCAGCCAGCAACAGCATAATAGGGCGATGAAAATGGAGAAGTCCCTATGTGCAGCTCACCTAAAGCCTGTGTAACCAGCAGAAGTAAAACAGTTACAGCACCCGGTTCAACACAGCTGAGCGCAGCTCAACAAATCCGCTACGCTGCTAAAGCCAATGCTGCATGGGAGAGGCGAGAACTTCGACGCCTGCAACGCCAGGCCTCTGAGGTTACAGCTCCAGAGGAGCCCGGCGCACTAGAGCAGTTTTGGCAACGACTGGTCAGACTAGGAACAAAACAGCCAGCAAGCCGCTCACACTCAGCACAATAGTGTAGGGCAGTGCCATATACACCATCCGCATATAAGAGAGTCTGACAAGCGGCGCAGCTGCCGAGGTCAATAGAAACAGAAAAGCCGCCTGACCATTAGGCGTAGCGACACTGGGCAGGTTCGTTCCTGTATTAATCGCTATCGCTAAGCTCTCAAAGTGTTCGCGGCTGATTCTGCCGCTTCGGAACGCATCAGTCACTTCATTAATATAAACGGTAGCAACAAATACATTGTCACTGATCGCGGAAAGCAAACCGTTAGCGACAAAGAACATCGCTGGCTGATTACGCAGATCCATATGCAATACCCATTCAATCACCGGGGTAAACAGATGCTGATCGTGAATCACTGAGACAATGGTGAAAAACACCACTAGCAAAGCGGTAAAGGGCAGCGCTTCTTCAAACGCACGACCTATCCGATGCTCTTCAGTAATACCGTTCATACTGGTCAGTAAAACGATAACCGTCAGACCGATAATACCGACTTCTGCCAGATGTAATGCTAACGCCAAAATCAGAAAAATCGCCACTGCGAACTGCGTATACAGCTCCGCTCGCTCCTTCGAGCCCCATTGAGATTGCGCTTCACGATCAAAGTCTTTGAGAATATTAAACACCGGCTCTGGAATCTGAGCACCATAGCCAAACCAACCGGTTCGTTCCAACAGGATGGTTGTGAGCAAACCACAAGCCAGCACCGGCATTGAAACAGGCGCCATATGGACAAAAAATTCGACAAAGTGCCAGCCCATTTTTTCACCAATCAGAAGATTTTGTGGTTCTCCCACCAGAGTACACACACCTCCTAACGCCGTTCCTACTGCACCGTGCATCAGCAGATTTCGCAAAAATGCGCGAAATTTATCCAGCTCTATCCGATGATTTTCATGTAGATGGTCATCTACGGAGTGATCATGATCCGCATCCTTATGACTTCCAGAAACCACCCGATGGTAAATAGAATAGAAGCCGACAGCAGCACTGATAAGCACGGCAGTCACCGTCAAAGCATCCAGAAACGCTGAAAGAACAGCCCCCATCAGTGCAAACAGCAACGAAAGAGCGGTTTTATTACGCACATTCAGTAACAGCTTGGTAAAGACGTAGAGCAACATCCCTTTCATAAAGTAGATACCCGCAACCATAAACATCAGCAACAGAATCACCGGCAGGTTGGACGACACTTCATGGTAGAGACTTGAGGGCTCTGTCAGGTGCAACAGCACTGATTCGATCGCCAATAAGCCTCCAGGCAACAGCGGATAGCATTTAAGTGCCATAGACAGGGTAAATATAAACTCAAAAATCAGCAGCCATCCTGCGGCAACAGGCCCAAATATCATGAGAACAATGGGATTTACGAGTAGAAAGCAGAGAATAGCCTGCTTATACCAACTGGGCGAATTACCCAGAAAATTACTATAGTAAGCTTGGAGGAGGGGACGCATAAACGGATACCAGAACAATAAAAATCAACTTCTCTAAATGCGCGCTCACTTTAAGGGATTTAACCCACTTAGGCCAGCAGAACAGCCCGTAAGTCGGCTAAATATAAAAAATCTAGGGTTCTCCCAAGAATCCATTACAGCAATAAAAACATCGCTGTTAGTTTTTAGCTATCAACTCTGTTTATTTAATTGATTTCATTAAACGCAGAGTCTTTGTCATTATTGATCCATCGAAACAAAACACATTTGAAGGAAAGAAAAGATGTCCACCAACAGAGAAGGCCAAACCGTTCCACAAGTAACCTTTCATACCCAGCAAAACAATCAATGGGTTGATATCACTACAGATGATCTGTTTGCTGGCAAGAAAGTGGTTGTATTTGCGTTACCAGGCGCATTCACCCCAACCTGCTCGACTACTCATCTACCTCGATATAACGAACTAGCGCCGGTATTTGCAAATGAGGGTGTTGACAGCATTATCTGCCTATCAGTAAACGATACCTTTGTAATGAACGCTTGGCAGGGAGACCAGGGCGCGGAAAACATCACTTTTGTTCCTGATGGCAACGGCGAGTTTGCTGCAGGAATGGAAATGCTGGTGGATAAGGAAGAACTGGGCTTTGGCAAACGCAGCTGGCGCTACTCTATGCTGGTCGTCGATGGCGTCATTGAAAAGCAGTTTATCGAACCCGATCTGCCGGGCGACCCGTTCAAAGTATCCGATGCGGATACCATGCTCGATTACATCAATCCAACGGCTGAGCAACCAAAACGAGTAAGCATCCTGACCAAACCTGGATGCCCGCACTGCATACGTGCCAAAAAGTTGTTGCAAGAGAAAGGCTTTGCTTATGAAGAAGTGGAACTGGGAAGCCACGGCCTAAGTTACAGCTCACTGGCAGCCATCAGTGGCCAGGGTACCACCCCGCAGGTCTTTATCGATGGGCAGCGAATCGGTGGGGCTGACGAACTGGAGGCACACTTCTCATAAGAACCGCCAGAGGCCAGCAATAATTGCTGGCCTCTTTTTTGGTTGGCGTTTCATCCTGATAGGTACTGGAAACCTGAAGACGATGGGTTCGCCAGTGACAAGTCTAATTAGCGCTAAGACTGCACTAACGCCAAGGGGAAACACAACGATTTCTCTGACAATACCCACTATAGTCTCACCTCGATAAGACCAAAAGAGATCGCAATGCCTCTCAGGGACAGTATACTCAAATTAACGATTCAACAGCGTCCCCTTGCATCAATAATGGAATAACTCTGTGCCGCTAACTCTTCCCTATAAGCTCATAGTCCTGCTTATAACCCTGAGCATTCCAGTGACCGATTCAGCGACTTTGCCAGCTGAAGGAATGGCAATATACAGCCCAGGAGAGGAGCTGCCGGGTGGCGACACCAGCCACCACAACCCCCGAGACCGTAATGCTTTCACTTACCCATCGGCTAATATGGGTCTGGCTAACCGGTTACGCTTTGAGCTTGGAGACAGCACTTTTGCAGAGGTTTGGCAGCCATCCCCCTCATCAACCACCGCAAGCGACGGGCTCGGCCCTCTATATAACGCACACTCCTGTGAGGAGTGCCACCTGAGGGATGGCCGTGGTCATCCACCCGCAGCAAACTGGCCAAATGACCAGGCCATCTCGATGTTCTTGCGTCTGAGCATTCCACCGCAGACGGTTGAGCAACATCAGCTACTGCAGAGCGGCAAAGTTGGCGTTATTCCGGAACCTGTCTATGGAGGACAACTGCAAAACTTTGCCATCAACGGCCTCACGGAAGAGGGTCATATGCATATCAACTATACCGAGACGACGGTTAAAATGGCGGATGGTACTGAGGTCAGCCTACGCCAGCCCGAATACAAAGTCAGTGAATTGAATTTCGGACCACTCCATCCAGATGTCATGCTGTCACCCAGAGTCGCTCCAGCCGTACTGGGACTGCTGCTGCTGGAAACAATTCCTGAAAGCGATATTCTTAGATTGAGCGATCCGGATGATAGTGATGGCAATGGCATCTCAGGCCGACCCAACTGGGTATGGGACAGGCTTAGCGAACAGCAGGCGCTGGGACGGTTTGGCTGGAAAGCAGGTAATCCAACGCTGATCCAGCAGATCGTTAATGCGCTCAGCGGCGACATTGGCATTGCCACACCTTACCTGCCATCACCAACGGGGGATTGCACCTCTACCCAAGCCGCTTGCTTAAACCAGCCAAATGGGAATACTCCTTCGCAAGAAAACAGTGAACTGTCCTCCGTGTCGGTCCAGCAGCTGGTGCTCTATACCGGTAATCTAGCGCCTCCAGCCCGGCCTGATGCACTCAAGCCGGAAGTACTCCAGGGGAAGCGGATTTTCCAGCGCGTAGGCTGCCATCAATGCCACCAACCCAGCTTCAAAACCGCGCGCAGCCTACATCTTTCGGAGCAATCCAAACAACTCATCTGGCCCTATAGCGACCTTTTACTCCACGATATGGGAGAAGGCTTAGCAGACCATCGTCCAGAATACTTAGCCAGCGGCCGTGAATGGAAAACGCCACCTCTTTGGGGAATTGGCCTGACTAAAACAGTCAGCGGTCATACCTACTTTCTCCATGATGGCCGGGCACGAAACCTGCTTGAGGCAATTCTCTGGCATGGTGGAGAAGCTGAAACAGCTCGACAGCAGGTTATCAACTTAACAAGAGTAGAACGAAATGCATTGATCACTTTCCTAGAGTCTCTGTGAAAGCGACATTTCACCTATGTGACTGACACGCTGGTTTCGGTTTTTATTACTTATACTGAAAATCCATGGGCACTGATACCGGTGAAAATCTGTTTGCCCAGTCCCGAGCGACGCTAGGCGCGTCCAGGGAGCTTTATGAAAATGCTGAACTTATTGTCGAGTTGGTCAGAGAAGAAGATTATGCCGGCGATAACAATGACACCCTGAATCTGGTTTTATCCACCCGGTTCTAAACCATTGCTACCTTGCATACATTCTATAAGTTTCTGCACTAGAAGGACTTATTACTGAATGGTCACTGCTCGCGCTTATAAAGGCCGGGCAGTATCCTAGTCTTCCTGCTCTGTCAGCCCCATAACCCCCAACAACCACTCACGGAACACTCGCATGCCGTAGGTAATCTGACGGTTTTTAGGGTAAACCAGATAAAACGCTTTGCCCGTCAGCAACTCAGCTTCCACTGGAACGACCAACTGACCATACTGTAATTCACGACTAATCAGGGCTTTATCCGATAATGCGATACCCAAGCCTTCCAGAGCAGCACCCAGTGCCAGCTGAGTACTGGAAAAGGATAAGCCTTTCTCTCCTCCGGTCATGCTGACCCCTGACTTATGTAGTAACCGCTGCCACTCATTACGACGGCTAGTCACATGAATCAGCGGCTGCTTAAGCAGATCAGAGAGTGATTCAATTTGATCTTCTTCCATTTTTCGCGGACTGCAGACCGGAACGACCACTGATCGATGAACCAGGTGAACCTCTACATCGTCATCGTCCGGCTGATCGCCAAAATACACAGCCATATCCAGATCGCTGTGATCAAAATCGATCTTATTAACTGAGCCCGTACTCAGACGTAGTTCGATATCCGGGTATAGCGCCTGAAAATCTTTGATTTTCGGCATCAACCAGCGGCTTAGAAACGCCGGCGGTGCTTCAAAGGTCAGCGAACTGGTGTTCGGTGCAGAGATCAAACGCCGGGTCGCCGCATCCAGCTCATCCAGCGCGTGGGAGACAGCCACCAGATACTTTTCACCGGCAACGGTGATCTGAACCTGCCGTTTCTCGCGCTGAAACAACTTTAATCCCAGAAACGCCTCAAGAGACTTAATCTGATGACTAATAGCAGAAGGGGTGACAAACAATTCTTCTGCTGCCTGGTTAAAGCTACCCAACCGGGCTGCGGACTCAAAACTACGCAGGGCATTTAAAGGGGGCAAGCGTCTGATAAGCACCTCATAAGTGAAAATAACTCACTGTTGGCCTGAAAAACTGTCGTTTGTTTTATAAGTAATGCGACCTTAGTATAGCCCTCAAATCAGAGGCGATCTAGCTTAAACTCACCGTTTTAACTGGGGTTGGAGACAATCCAACATTAAGTTAACAGGTTGAGTCGTAGATTACCCGCCGTAACAATTACGATGTTAGTTAAATATTTCTTGGTGTGAAAATGCAAAATTACGACATAAATCTTAAACTAGATCAGCACGATAACATCGATACCGACTACTACATTGGTCAGGCTCATGCACTTCGCGGAGAAGCTCTGGCTGAACTTGGCGCATCAATCTCTGCCTGGTTTAAGAACCGGAAAGCAACGATGTTTGCCAAACAAAGTTTTAAAAGCACTCGTACATTCGGGACCGTTTAGGTCAAAACGAGACGTCTTTGGGCCACGAAAGTGGTCCTTTTTTATTCTGCAGAAACAAAAAAAGCCCCAATGGGGCTTTTTTAATATCTCGGCTAATCACTCTTCCATTACGATCGGGTCTTCATTGCGGTCAAAAATCAGATAACGAGACAGATCTTCACCCATAGCCAGGCCGTTTGCCATCTTATTCAAGTATGGGTCTGCATCTTCAGTCGTTGGTGGCTTGCCATTCTCGCCAGCAAGACCGGCAACAATAATGAAATTCCACTCTTTAGAAATCTTATCCGCTTCAGCAACCAGCTTAGTAAAAGACTCGATCTCTTCAGGCAGCTTATCTACACACATAACAGGCTCAATAGTGCCGCGCTGCTTTTTACGTTGTTTCTTCGGGTTTGATGAACCACCTTCAGCCTTTGCAAAAAGCATCAGTAAGCGCTGGGGCTCATCCTCTTTAGCTACCATATCCAGCAGATCGGAAAACTTCGAAATCATCTCTTTCACCTCTGTTAATCACTGGGTAACAGAGTACCTACTCTGCACAACCATGGCTTGATATATATCACCTTCGGCTCTGGATCCAAAGATTCATTGGGGGTATAGGCAAGCATCAAAACCTGGTTTTGATGCTTAATCCGACTTTTCCACCCCCAAATACGTGCACTGCGAGGTAAAGCGAATCAGCCTATCTACCCTATAAAGCAGGATAATTATTGTTAAGTAACCCGGTGAGCGGAAGCTAAGGAGTCTTGTACCCACACTGGCACTAAAGCGCCACAGCATTAGATCACAAGGAAGCATGAATTTAATTCACCTTTAGGCTGAAAAACTGTCGTTTGTTGTTTAAACAGAACACCCTTATTATGAATCTCAACTTGATAACGATCTAGCCGAAAGCACTATATATACTGACATCATCTAAACATTTCAGCATATTTATCAGTACTCAGTTCAGGCAAGTCGAGCCACTAAGGTGGCGTTTTAATGAATTATATTGGTGGTAATATGAACAACGAATCTGACATTAAACTTGACGAGTACGGCCTGGTTGACACTGCCTACTATGTGCAGCAGGGTCGTGAAGCTCGCAACGAATATTTTGCTGAGCGACTAACCGCTCTGGCAACCTGGCTGAAAACGCTGAAGTCAAAGCGCCAGCAAAAAAGTTTTAACAGCACTCGTTCATTCGGGACCGCATAGGTCTTAACGAGACTCCTTTGGGCCACTTTTTAGTGGCCTTTTTTTATTCTTTTAACCGATAAACCTCGGTCTTGGGGTGAAACCCATACCAGGCAAACCAAAACAGATTCACTACGGCTAACTCCTCCGTCTCTCCCCGAAACACCCGAGCGGTTTGAAGCTCTGCATTATACTCAATTCGCAGAACTGCCTCGCCTAACCGATCACCCAGCACCCCTTTCAACGCCCCCTTAGCCAGTTCAGAAAAAGGGTATGCCTTAGTCCGACCATTGAGTTCCACCCCGATCACCCGCTCTTTAGGGTGAAACGCCTGACTCATAAACTCCACTGAAAAATACAAAAGCTTAGAGTCCTCATAACCGCTATAAGGATCCCTAGTGTAATCACGAGATGCGCCGGTATTTCTAGACAACACCAGCGTATCAGGGTGATCTTTTAACCAAGCTCCCCAACGGGTATGGACAGACGGCAACTGCGCTAAGACCTTTCCCTTCATCGGGCCGGTAATAGCACTATGGTGGAGCTGCGACCAGAGTGAGTCGGTCTGACGATCGTACAGCAACACATCGCTGTTATAGAGCAACCCCGACACGCCGAACGTTAGCTCCTGCCCATCCTGCAACGCTTGATAGACAACGCCGCTGCCACACAAGGGGCAATAGGTCACAACGACCGGATCGGCAGCAAAGCGATCATTGACGATCTCATGCCAGTTAAGAATCGCCAGCGGGTAAGCTTTGGCAATGCCATTATGATTAACGCCGATAACCCGTTGCTCAGGCTTAAGCCAGCTAACATCGTCCGCCCGGTCAAACACCGGTTGGTCAATAGCAGGAATCCCATTTTTTCCCGGCCCGCCAGGGACAATATGGCCTTCGTAAATCAGACTACCGGTTAGATCAAAGCCGTTCAAAGTGCGGGCAGTAACAGAGAAAGCGCAGAAAAGCATACTCAGGGTGAGCAAGGTAAGAGTTCCACCGAGTGAACGGCAAGATAGAGACATAACTTTCTCCAGACAACGGAAGGCAGCGCAAATAATGCGAAGACAACAAGAGTAAGTATAGGTGAAGACTGTTCAATAGAAGGGAATAAGAAGTACTTTGTAAGGAGAGTAAGTTGGTGCAGATGGGGAGACTCGAACTCCCACGCCCTTACGAGCACTAGCACCTGAAGCTAGCGTGTCTACCAATTCCACCACATCTGCTCCGAAAGAGGAGCGCATTATAAAGACGCCCTTTTCATTTGTGAAGCGAAACAACTACTTTTTTTCTTTTATTTCCCCTGACAGACAGTGACTTAAGCTATCAGCCAGTGCTTGTAAGTAATCAGAGTAACCCCCACTCACCGCTTTTGTTTCCGATGCCAGGGGATCAAGACGGCCGACCCGAATATTCAAACCACGAATAAGGCTATCCACAACGGGTGCTTTGAATTGAGGCTCAACAAAAATACAGCGAGCTTGCTCACTCTCCAGCGCTGCTCGGATCTCGGTCAATCGTCGCGCACCCGGCTTGCGGCCCGGATCTACCGTAAAGTAACCCAGCTGGCGTAACTGATAGTGTTCAACGAAGCCACTGAACGCATCATGAAAAACAAAAAAGCCTACTTCATCAACAGGTTGCAGCTGTTGCTTTAGCTGCTGGTCGGTATGCGCCAAACGTAGTTCAAAATCAACATACGCCTGCTCATAAAGCTTCGCATCACTGGGGTATAACAGGACCAACCGATCTTTGATTTTATCAGCCGCTGCCAGCGCCCGCTCAGGCGCCATCCAGAAGTGCGGATCACCTTCATGTTCGTGCTCATGTTTCCCCTCATCATGCTTCTCGTCATGAGAGTGTGCATCCCCATGTTCAGCGGTATCGGCTTCCTGATCACCGGTGTCTTCTAACAATGCCAGAGCAGGGTGTTCCAACTGACTCACTGTCTTGGTTAGAAACAACTCAAGGTCTTCGCCCCCCCAGATAAACAGGTCGGCACTGTGTATCCGCCGGATAGAAGAGGGCTTTAGTGAGTAATGATGCGGTGAACGACCGGGAGGCAAAAGCACCTCTACCTGGGCCAGTTCACCCAACATATCGGCAGCGATTAGCTGAACAGGCTTAATACTGGTCAGCAATTTCACCTGACCGGCCTGAGCGGTTTGTGCCGCACTGGCCAAGGTACTCAGCAGTAAAATGGCAGAATATTGAAAGAATCTGGATAGCATCGGAAGAAGTCACTGTTATTCGAAGAAATGCAAAGTTATAATATAACAATTAAAAGTTCAACTAATTAGATCAACCGGTTTTTATTATGGCCCCCAATATCGTCGAGAATATCGCTTACCAGCCAGACCACGACCATAGCCACTGCATTAAGACAGCACTGCAGCAAGCTCAACAGCTATGCAAAACTAACGGTCAACGGCTGACTAAAATTCGGGAATTAGTTCTCAAGCTAATTTGGCAAAGCCATAAACCACTGGGGGCCTACGATCTGCTTCCGGCTATTGCAGAGGCAGGCTTTAACTCGGCGCCACCTACCGTCTATCGCGCGCTGGACTTCTTGCAGGAGCAGGGGCTGGTTCATCGCCTGGCCTCACTCAACGCCTTTATCGGCTGCAGTCACCCGGATCATTTCCACCACGGCTACTTCCTGATCTGCCAGAGCTGCGGCACGACGGCTGAACTTGAATCTACCGAGCTGCAAGCCAGTATTCAAAGCGTTGCCGCTGACGCTGGCTTTTCTGTAGAGCAGGAAAACATCGAAATTCTAGGACGCTGCCCCAATTGTCAGGAGGCAGTATGAGCCCGGCAAACCTGGTGGAAATCACCAATCTGAATATCCATTTTGGCGCAAACAGAGTTATCGACAACGTTTCCATGGCGCTGAAACAGGGAGAAATCACCACCCTGATCGGCCCTAATGGCGCGGGCAAAACAACCTTGGTTAAAGCGGTATTAGGGCTTCTATCCCCGACTAGCGGGATGATTAATCGCTCGCCAACGCTGCGTATCGGCTATATGCCACAAAAACTGCAGATCGATACCACTTTTCCGCTGACAGTAGAGCGGTTTCTTAAAACCGCCGCCTTTGCCAGCGCTGAAGATCGCCTCCAGGCATTACAATCGGTTCGAGCTGAAGCCCTGTTAAAGCAGTCGGTCCACAGTCTGTCTGGTGGCGAAATGCAGCGAGTTTTACTCGCACGGGCACTACTTCGCAAACCTGAACTGCTAGTACTGGATGAGCCGGCCCAAGGCGTTGATATCAACGGTCAGATAGAGCTCTACAACCTTATCGCCAGTATTCGTGACCGGTATAACTGTTCGGTGCTGATGATCTCCCACGATCTGCACCTGGTCATGGCCGCCACCGATCAGGTGATCTGCCTGAATCGCCATATCTGCTGTTCCGGTCATCCGGAGCAGGTCAGCACCGACCCATCCTACATCGAGCTCTTTGGTGTGCCAGGGGCCGAAAATCTGGCGCTGTATAGTCATCACCACAACCACCAGCATAACGAACATGGCGACATAGTCCCCTTGGATGACGACCAGGAACACGATCATAGTAGCTGCGGAGGCCACCACTGATGGCTGATTTCCTTCTGTTTGCCCTGCTAGGCGGTGTTGGTGTCGCGTTGGTAGCCGGGCCTTTAGGCTCGTTTGTCGTATGGCGCCGCATGGCTTATTTCGGTGATACTCTGGCCCATTCAGCCCTGCTGGGTATCGCCGTGGGCGTGCTCTTTGATATCAACTTCAACCTGGCCGTCGTCAGCTGCTGTGTCATCCTGGCCCTGATTCTGGTTAGTCTGCAAAGACAGAAGCTGGTCGCCACCGACACTCTTTTAGGGATTATGGCCCATAGCAGCCTCTCGCTGGGCTTGGTCGCCGTTGCTCTGTTAGACGATGTCAGGGTAGACCTGATGGAATACCTGTTCGGAGACCTGCTGGCAATCACGCCGGACGACCTACTGTGGATCTATGGCGGCGGCGGTATTGTCATGCTGCTGATCTGGCGACTCTGGAACCCACTGCTGGCGGTAACCATTAACGAGGAGTTGGCGCAGGTAGAAGGCGTACCAGTCACCCGCATACGGCTGGCGCTTATGCTGTTAATCGGCGTGGTGATTGCTATCGCGATGAAAGTCGTCGGCATATTACTAATCACCTCCCTGCTGATTATTCCTGCCGCCAGTGCGCGTCGACTAGCCAATTCCCCAGAACAGATGGCGGTCATTGCCAGTCTTCTTGGTGTGGTAGCGGTATTTCTAGGGCTCTATGCCTCCTGGAATTTTGATACGCCTGCCGGGCCTTCTGTCGTGGTCGCAGCGCTGGCGCAATTCCTGCTGCTTTACTCTCTCCCGATACGTCGCTCCGCATGATCCAGTATCTTAAGCTGGCCCAAAAGCAAGATCATCGGCGGGTCTGGTCACTCGCCTGGCCGATGATTCTCTCCAATATCACTGTCCCTCTAGTCGGCTTGGTAGATACCGCGGTAATCGGCCACCTACCTGACCCTAAGTATCTGGGCGCAGTTGCCGTCGGGGCGATGATATTCTCGATTCTCTACTGGTCATTTGGCTTCCTGCGCATGGGCACCACCGGGCTGACAGCCCAGGCGCTGGGTAATAGTGATTATAATCAGAGTCGATTACTGCTGGCCCAGTCACTGGTTCTGGCGGGTGTCATCGGTCTGCTTATTGTGATCTTCCAATACCCATTAATCGAGACGGCGCTGACGCTTGTTGGCGCAGAGTCTGCTGTAACCACCGAAGCCCGCCTCTATTCAAACATCCGAGCCTTTGGTGCCCCTGCGGTGCTCGCCAACTATGCGCTATTAGGTTGGTTTCTCGGCAATCAGAACACCCGTATTCCACTACTCCTGCTGCTCGTCACTAATCTGTTGAACATGCTGCTGGACCTGATCGCAGTCTATGGTCTGGGGATGCAAGCCGAAGGCGTCGCTCTGGCAACTGTCATTTCAGAGTATGCCAGTCTGATACTAGGAACAGTTCTAATGCTCCGCATGTTGGCAAAACAAGCCGGCACAACGCCCTGGGAACAACTCAAGTCAGTAAGTGATTACTATCACCTGATCAATCTTAACCGCTACCTTTTCGTACGCACTCTGGTGCTTTTATTAACCCTGGCATTTTTTACCTCACAAGGCGCGCAGCAGGGCACCACCATTCTCTCGGCCAATGCCGTTCTACTGAACTTCTTTCTGATCATATCCAACGGTTTGGATGGCTTTGCCCATGCCGCCGAAGCATTGAGTGGCAAATTTTATGGCGCCAAAGACAATAAAGGCTTTCACCGGATTATCTCTGCCACACTGAGTTGGTCACTCATAACAGCGTTACTGTTTACTCTGCTTTTCTGGCTTGGCGGTGAACTGATTATCTCGTTGCTGACCAATATCCCGGCCGTCAGGCTGGCCGCCGCCGAGTACCTGCCCTGGATTATATTTCTCCCGTTGATTGCAGTATGGAGCTTCCTGACGGATGGTATCTTTGTCGGCACGACACAGGTCAAAGCGATGCAGAATACGATGTTGATATCGGTGTTCGCGGTTTACGCACCGGTTTGGTATCTGTCACAGCCCCTCGGGAATAATGGCCTGTGGCTAGCCTTCTTGAGCCTATTTGTGGCGCGCGGAGTAACGGGCGGCTATGTTTTCCTTAAGGAATTTAAACAACCTCTGGAGTAATGCTATGGGCCACACGACATCGCAGCCCAGTACAACTCAGAGCACAACTATCAGTACAGCGCTCGGTACTATGTTCGGTACAGCGCTCAGCCTACTGCTGTCGCTCCCCCTCTATGCGCTACCTCTGGAACAGCTCAAGCTCGCTGAGGGATATAAGGTCTCAGTGGTCGCTAAGGCAAAGAACGCTCGCCAGATAGCGCTGGGGGAGCCAGGAACGCTCTTTGTTGGTAGTCGTAAGGAGGGCAAGGTCTACCGTCTCAGGGATATTGACGGTGACGGTATTTATGAACAGCAGGAGATTCTGCTGAAGCGGCTCAACATGCCCAGCGGCATCGCTTATCGTGATGGCGATCTCTACGTCGCCGCCGTGAATCAGATTTTACGGATAGCCGATGCCGGCACCCTTACCCAGTTACCCGTTTCAGCAGAGCTGATCACAGATAACCTGCCTGATATAAAGCACCACGGCTGGAAATATCTAAAATTCGGCCCTGACGGCGACCTTTATTTTAACCTCGGGGCGCCCTGTAATAGCTGCCTCAGCCAAGACCCTCGCTTTGCCTCAATACTGAAACTCAATCTACAAACGACTCAGCAGACTACCGTCGCTCAGGGGGTGCGTAACTCGGTCGGCTTTGCCTGGCATCCCAGCAGCAACGCACTCTGGTTTACCGACAATGGCCGGGACCATCTGGGAGATGATCAACCCGATGATGAACTCAATCGGCTCAGCGAGTCGGGCCAGCACTTTGGCTACCCCTATGACATTCCTGACCCGACACTGTATCAGGGCCAGCCCTTTACCGAGTTCCACCCCCCGGTACTGAAGCTGGGTGCACACGTCGCCCCACTAGGGTTGAGCTTCTACACCGGCGATCAATTTCCAGACGCTAACCAGAACAGCCTGTTTATCGCAGAACACGGCTCATGGAACCGTTCAAGCAAAGTCGGCTATCGGGTTCTACAGGTCGACACGTCCACCACGCCGGTAACATATAAAGTCTTTATTGAGGGTTGGTTACAGGGGGAAAGTGCCTGGGGCAGGCCGGTGGATATCGTGACCGATCGTGATGGCAGCCTGCTGATATCAGATGATAGAGCAGGTGTGATCTACCGGGTGAGCTATCGCAAACCTGGATAGTTAAAGCATTAAAGTTTGAAGCCGTCTCCCAGCTCAAGACAGGGCTGATAACGGATACAGTTAACTTCGTGATCATTCACCATCCCGGTGGCCTGCATGTAAGCGTAGCAGATCGTCGGGCCGACAAATTTCATGCCCGCTTTCTTCAACGCTTTGCTCATCGCCTGAGACTGCGGGGTTTCCGCGGGGACTTCGCTGAGGCTTTTCCAACTGTTCTGAATAGGCTTACCTTCGACGAACTGCCAGATATAGTTGGCAAAACTGCCATGTTTGGCTGCCAGCTCGAGAAAGACACTCGCGCCCTTGATGGAGGACTCAACCTTGAGCCGGTTGCGGACAATGCCGGGATCAAGCAGCATCTGTTCCGCTTTATCCTGTGAAAACTCAGCAACCCTGGCCGGGTCAAAACCTTCATACTGGCGAGTGTAACCCTCACGTTTTTGCAGGATAGTACGCCAGCTCAATCCCGCCTGAGCACTCTCTAATATCAAGTACTCAAACAGCTGCTGATCATTTGTCTGGGGCACACCCCAAACCTGATCGTGGTATTGCTGCTCAAGCTCTGTCGCGGTCGCCCAGGCACAACGGTGGCACATAGCAGTCTCCAGAAAACGTTTTTCAGATAGTAAACTTTAATGCTTAGTCGTGGGATTAGTCACAAAATTCAGTGGCTGAGCGGGCTCAAGCTCCACCTTGCCGCCACGGTTTACGCGGGTATCCAACTCACCCTTTGGTTGATCTGATCCATCCAGCGCCATCGAGTCGGTATAGTCACAACGGACACACTCTTTATACTCACGGCTCTCGTCCCGGTACATTTTCAGGGAATCCATCTGTGCACAACGAGGGCAGACAGCACCGGCAATAAAACGTTTAACAATCGTCATAGGCTTCTCAACTGTTCTCAGCTATCTGATCAAAATAATGGGGTGCAGGGGACTACTCCCCTGACTTAGTATCTGAATTATACCTCAGAAAAACCACTCTACCGGTTTATCCCGTAATGCCTGAGTGACGCAGCAGCGGCTCAACACTGGGCTCACGGCCCCGGAATGCAACAAACAATTCCATCGGCTCTTTAGAGCCCCCCATCTCAAGAATATTTTCCCGGAATGAGTTACCCGTGGCGATATTGAACACGCCTTCCTCTTCAAACCGAGAGAAAGCATCAGCGGATAATACTTCTGCCCACTTATAGCTGTAATAACCGGCCGCATAACCACCGGCAAAAATATGACTAAAGCTGTGCTGAAAGCGATTAAACGCTGGCGGGGTAATAACCGCTACCTGGCTGCGAATCCGCTCCAGCACTTGCTGTACATCGGTTACATCGGCCTGATATTCACGGTGTAGCTCAAAATCAAACAGAGACAGTTCTAATTGGCGCACCATCATCATGCCCGACTGAAAGTTTTTCGCCGCCAGCATCTTTTCTAGCATTTCTAAGGGTAGAGTCTCGCCGCTCTGATAATGACCCGAGATCATCTCCAACGCTTCGGGCTCATAACACCAGTTTTCCAGGAACTGGCTTGGCAGTTCTACCGCATCCCAGGCAACCCCATTGATTCCGCTCACATCGGCATAAGCGATGCGGGTCAACATATGGTGCAAACCATGACCAAATTCGTGGAACAGGGTGGTCACTTCATTATGGGTAAGCAGGGCAGGGTCATCCCCAACCGGCGGGTTAAAGTTGCATACCAGATAGGCCACTGGCAGCTGCAATACGCCGTTATCCATGCGTCGAACCCGGCAATCATCCATCCAGGCACCGCCGCGCTTTTTCGCCCGGGCAAACGGGTCGAGGAAGAAACGGGCGATCAACTCGCCTTCACGGCTAACATTGAATAAGCGGGCATCGTCATGCCAGCGGTCAAACTCAGTAACCTCTTCAATCTGGATACCAAACAACTTACCGGTAACCTTAAACATACCCTCCAGCACTTTCGACATCGGAAAGTAGGGGCGCAGCTCCTCCTGAGAGATTGCATAACGAACCTGCTTCAGCTTTTCGCTGTAATAAGCCAGATCCCATGATTGCAGTTCAGGCTCACTAAACTCTTCTAAGGCGAAGGCCTGTAACTCCTGATACTCTTTTTGCGCCTGTGGACGACTCTTTTCGCCCAGATCGGAGAGAAAACTCACCACCTGATCGGTAGTTTCAGCCATCTTGGTCGCTAGGCTGTATTCGGCATAGTTATCAAAGCCAAGCAGTTTAGCCAGCTCAGCCCGCAGGGTCAGAATCTCGATCATCACCGCGCTGTTATCCCACTTGCCTTCCCCCGGCCCCTGATCAGACGCCCGAGTAGCAAACGCTTCATACAGCTCACGGCGCAACGCTCGATTGTCTGCATAGGTAATCACAGCAAAGTAGGAGGGGAAATCCAGCGTAATCAGCCAACCTTCTTCACCCTTACCTTCTGCTAACTGTTTCGCCCCCGCCAAAGCACTCGCAGGGAGACCATCCAACTTAGCTTCATCGGTAATCAGTTTGCTCCAGCCATCGGTCGCATCCATGACGTTCTCAGAGAACTTAGTCGTCAGCTCTGACAGCTTCTGTTGTAACTCACCATAACGTTGCTTATCAGCCTCACCTAAAGCGATACCGGACAAGCGGAAATCCCGCAGGGTATTATCGATAACCTTACGCTGCGCCTCATCCAGCCCCTGATACGCTTCACCATTTGCCAACGCCTCATAGGCCTCAAACAACCCCTGATTTTGCCCCATCTCCGTCCAGAACTGGGATAGTTTAGGCAGGCAGGCGTTATACGCATCTCGCAGCTCATCGCTGTTGACGACCGAGTTGATGTGAGACACCGGCGACCAGGCTTTCGCCAGACGGTCCTGGCTCTGTTCCAGCGGCACCACTAGGTTGTTCCAGTCAGGAGAGTCATTGCCACCCAGCACTTGTTCAACCACCGCACGGCTTTCAGCCAGCAGTTGATCAACAGCAGGCTCGACATGTTCAGGTTTAATCTCAGAAAACGGAGGCAACAGATGGCTTTGCAGCAATGGATTGGACATGGGTTCTCCTGAACAGGGCAGAATTTAAATAACAATAACTACTAAATGGGGTAGTGATTAACTGTTTTCAATCGTACAGCAGGGTTTATTATAGAAACCCCACCGGAACAGCAGAGTGAGAGTAAACAGATGACCATCCGCAGCTATCAGAACACCACACCGAAACTAGGCAAGGCGGCCTTTGTCGACCCAAGCGCAGTGGTAATAGGTGATGTAGAACTCGGGGATGATGTTTCTGTCTGGCCACTCACCGTCATCCGTGGCGATATGCACCGCATCCGCATCGGTAACCGCACCAGCGTACAAGATGGTTCGGTACTGCATATCACCCACGCAGGCCCCTTTAACCCGGATGGCTACCCGCTGATTATTGGCGACGACGTCACCATCGGCCACCAGGCGATGCTACACGGCTGCACCATCGGCAATCGAATACTGGTAGGCATGGGCGCGATGGTAATGGATGGTGCGGTGGTAGAAGACGACGTCATCATCGGCGCAGGCAGCCTGGTACCCCCGGGTAAAACCCTGAAAAGCGGCCACCTCTACGTCGGCCGCCCGGTAAAAGAGGTGCGGGCACTCACCGAGAAAGAGATGAGCTTCTTTACTTATACGGCGGGAAATTATGTGAAGCTGAAGGATAAGCATCTTTCGGAAGGATACTGCGAGTAGCTCGTTGTTCGTTGCTCGACGTAAAACTGCGTTTTACTGGCTCGAAATAGAAGGGCTGATTTATTTGTTAAGCTACTTAAGCGATAGAAAATAAACCTGTCCCTTTAATTAAAAAAGGACGCATAAGGCGTCCTTCAGAATCGTCAACCTATGCCCTATTAAAATTTAGCAGCATCAGGATCGACAGGTGCAGGTGCAGTTGTTTTATCTTCAGTATCAGCACCACCCGCACCAACACCGAAGGTCCAGCCACCTGTCTGGTAGTTATAGCCAGCGTTTACATCACCGTAGATGCTATCACCTAAGTAACCGACACCGACGTTTGGACGCCATGCGCCAGAACCCAGCATGTAATCCAGACCGAAAGAACCAACGCCTTTGTCTTCTTCATCATTAGTGAAAACTTTAACGCCAACAGCAAAGCCTTGACCAAAGACATAAGTGATGCCTGCACCAACGCCAGCATCTGCTTGTGCAATCGGTGTAGCCAAAGTTGCAGCTATAGCAGCAATCAGGGTTAGTTTTTTCAGGGACATACATAACTCCATTAATTTATAAAAAGTGACTAGGGCAGTCATAACTATTTACACCTTTTCACTAGCAGTAGTTTTGTGTATCAAGGCGACAATGCAATAAAATTGCTACCAAGAATAAACGACCGACTGAGTGAATTGTTAACATCGAGACAGGGGGAAATAGCTATCTTGCAAAGATTTTTTGATTATAAAAAATAATGGGGAAATCCCGCATCTCCAATTTGGTATACGCGGGACTTTATTCGGATTTTTTTTACCTATCTGTACTAAATTAGGTGTCTGAGAGGGTGGTCGAGCAGAGGATTTATATACCTAAATTAAATCAATTTACAGATTCTATTTACCCGCCCATTCTGAGCCTGACAAACCATAATCAAAGTCTGGCTACCCTTTGAGAGGCTCAGGTTGAACGAAATTAATTTCCTAATCGCTGTGAATTGAATAGTCATGGGTATCTATGACACTGGTACTGATCCGGTGACTTTCATCAAATCAAGAAAGGTATAATGGCATGCCTCTGCATCGGTTAAGGCCAGGGTTAAGCTCGCCATTTCAATTTCTTTAATATCAAAGTTTGGGTTTATTAATTTTAATGCTCGCACCGCGTTTACATCGAACGTTGTATTTCTCTTCCCTGTCAATCCAGCGAGAGGAACCTTTACTTCCCTTAGTAATTCAGCCCAATCATTCGCCAAGCTAAACTGCATATCGAATACTTGCCCCTTAGAATTTTGAATCAAATTAAAGTGATAAGAATTTTCTGAAACCTCCCTACCAGCATCTGTCTGGAAAACTTTCAATTCGTCTGGTGTTCCATCAAAGACCATCTGCATCCATTGAGCAGGGCCAAGCTTACGAGCTTTAACATGCCCAACTCGAAGCAATAACTTGATCATCCAAAAGGAATGGCGTGCAGCCCAAATAAAGGCTCTTTGCTGGATAGGAATTGCGCTTAAATCGCTGTCAGGCAGGAAGAGTGGTGGTGGTGAAACAGCAAATATTCCCCGTACTCTTTCCGGATAGTAGTTCGCAAAAGCTAAAGCTGGAACTAAGCCAAAATCATGACTTTTTAACCACACTTCATGCCAACCTAATTCGTTAAGTAGATAAATACAATCTTTAATATGGGCATCTAAAATCGACTCAGTTGACGG